>DBXH01000024.1:0-2894 GCA_002309335.1 Bacteroidales bacterium UBA1217
ATCCCCGTCAATTACGAAACAATAGACAAGTAAAAGTTTAAAAGGTTAAAAAGGTTAGCTTCAAAGGTTTAAAAAGGAGACATATACTAACCTCTCACCATTACAACCCTTGCAACCTTTAAAACCCTTAAAAACCAGAAAAATTATGGCAAAATACAAAATGCATATCCTAATCTGCGGCGGTACCGGATGCAAGAGTTCCAACAGCCTTCAGATTATCGAAAACTTCCAGAAAATCCTTGCCGAAAAAGGCATCTCCGATGTGCAGGTTATCAAGACCGGCTGCTTCGGTTTCTGCGAGCGCGGCCCCATCGTCAAGATTATGCCCGACAACACCTTCTACACACAGGTAAAGCCCGAAGATGTTGAGCGCATCGTCAACGAGCACATCATCAAAGGTCGTAAGGTTCCCGATCTGCTCTACACCAACCCCGAGAACAAGGAGCATGTGAGCGATTCGAAGCACATGGACTTCTACAAGAAACAGATCCGTATCGCTCTTCGCAACTGCGGTTTCGTAGATCCCGAGAACATCGAGGAGTGCATCTCCCGCGGTGGTTACGAGGCTCTTGGTAAGTGCTTGACCGAGATGACCCCCGAGCAGGTTATCGCCGAGGTTAAGGCTTCAGGTCTCCGCGGCCGTGGCGGTGCAGGTTTCCCCACTGGTTTGAAATGGGAACTCTGCGCCAAGAACAAGGCTGACCAGAAGTATGTCATCTGCAATGCCGACGAGGGTGACCCCGGCGCCTTTATGGACCGTTCTATCCTCGAAGGCGACCCCAACAGCATCGTCGAGGCTATGGCCATCTGCGGCTACGCCATCGGTGCCACCAAGGGTTTGGTTTATATCCGTGCTGAATATCCTCTCGCAATCGAGCGTCTTAAAATCGCCATCAGCCAGGCCCGCGAATACGGCCTTCTCGGCGAAGACATCCTCGGCAGCGGCTTCAACTTCGACATCGAGCTCCGCTACGGTGCCGGTGCATTCGTCTGCGGTGAGGAAACCGCTCTTATCCACTCGATGGAAGGTCAGCGTGGCGAGCCCACTCTGAAACCTCCATTCCCCGCTGTAAGCGGTTATATGGGCAAGCCTTCGAACGTCAACAACGTCGAGACTTTCGCCAACGTTCCCGTTATCATTACCAAGGGTGCTGAGTGGTTCAGCAGCATTGGAACAGAGAAATCGAAGGGTACCAAAGTGTTTGCTCTGGCTGGCCAGATCAACAACGTGGGTCTTATTGAAGTCCCGATGGGTATCACCCTCCGTGAGATTATTTATGAAATCGGCGGCGGTATCAAGAACGGCCGTCAGTTCAAGGCAGTTCAGACCGGTGGTCCTTCCGGTGGTTGCTTGACTGCTAAGCACCTCGACACAGCTATCGACTACGACAGCCTCGTTGCTGCAGGTTCGATGATGGGCTCGGGCGGTATGGTCGTTATGGACGAGACCAGCTGTATGCCTGCCATCGCCAAGTTCTATCTTGAGTTCACCTGCGAGGAGAGCTGCGGTAAGTGCTCGCCCTGCCGTATCGGTAACAAGCGTCTGTGCGAAATCCTTGAGAAGATCACCGACGGTCGCGGTACTATGGATGACCTCCAGGAACTCCGCAACCTGGCCGCTGTCATCAAGGATACCGCTCTCTGCGGCCTTGGCCAGACCTCACCGAACCCGGTTCTGTCGACTCTCGACAACTTCTGGGATGAATACGTTGAGCACGTCGTCGACAAGAAGTGCCGTGCCGGTGTCTGCAAGAAACTTATGAGCTATGTCATCGACCGCGAGAAGTGCATCGGTTGCGGCAAGTGCGCCAAGGGATGCCCCGTCGAGGCTATAAGCCGTACCGACTACACCGCTCCCGGTCACAAGCTGGCTTCGATGGTTATCGACAGCACCAAGTGCATCAAGTGCGGTGCCTGCATCAACAACTGTAAATTCGGTGCAATCTCCATTCAATAGTTTATTAGTCTAACTAGTACGACTAGCACTACTAGTACGACTAGTAAAAAATTAAAGAATAAAGAAATGATTAATCTCACAATAGATAACAAACCGATTCAAGTTCCCGAAGGCACCACCATCCTCAAGGCTGCCCGTATGAACGGTATCGATATCCCTACCCTCTGCCATTTTGAGCTGGATGGGATGAATTTTGAAAACAAACCCGGCGGATGCCGCGTCTGCGTGGTCGAGGTTAAAGGCCGCCGCAACCTGGCTCCCGCTTGCGCCACCGACGTAATGGAGGGTATGGAAGTCCTGACCCACAGCGCACGCGTCATCAACGCCCGCAAGACCGTCGTCGAGCTGATCCTCAGCGACCACCCGAACGACTGCCTGCAGTGCGAGAAGAACGGCGACTGCGAACTGCAGAGCCTCACCAAACGCCTCGGCATCAAGGAAATCCCCTTCAAAGGCGAACAGTCGCACTACCGCAAGGATTCGACCCTGAGCGTTTACCGCGATATGGACAAGTGCGTTATGTGCCGTCGTTGCGAGACTATGTGCAACAAGTTTATGACCGCAGGTGCCCTTAGCGGTGTCAACCGTGGCTTCCAGGCCGTTGTTGCTCCCGCTTTCGAGCAGAACCTCGGCGACAGCAGCTGCGTCAACTGCGGCCAGTGTGTCCAGGTTTGCCCCGTCGGAGCACTTACCCTCGTCGACGATATCGCCAATGTTATGGCTGCTATCGCTGACCCGACCAAGAAGGTCGTTGTCCAGACCGCTCCCGCCGTCCGCGTTGCCCTCGGCGAAGAGTTCGGTATGAAACCGGGTGAAATCGTCACCGGTAAGATGGCTGCCGCTCTGCGTCGTCTTGGTTTCGACCAGGTTTACGACACCGACTGGAGCGCCGACCTTACCATTATGGAGGAAGGCACCGAGCTCCTCGGCCGCCTCA
>DBXH01000024.1:2949-3509 GCA_002309335.1 Bacteroidales bacterium UBA1217
TACGAGAAGAACTTCCCCGACCTGCTTGAGTATCCCTCGACCGCCAAGTCGCCCCAGGGTATGTTCGGCGCCGTAGCCAAGAACTACCTGGCTCCGAAACTGGGTGTGAAACGCGAAGACCTCGTTGTTGTTTCCATTATGCCTTGCTTGGCCAAGAAGAGCGAGCGCGCACGTGAGGAACTGGCAGTGAACGGTGACAGCGATGTCAACTACACTCTCAGCACCCGCGAGTTGGCTCATATGATTCGTCAGTGCAACCTTGACCTCAACGATATGCCGGAAGAGGACTTCGACAGCCCGCTCGGTCAGTCGACTGGTGCCGCTGTCATCTTCGGTGCCACTGGTGGTGTTATGGAGGCTGCTCTCCGTACCGCTTACGAAGTCCACACTGGCAACAAACTGCCGAAGATCGACTTCGAAGAGACTCGTGGTTTCGACGGCGTCAAGGAAGCCACCATCGATTTCGCAGGATTCCCGCTGAAGATCGCTATCGTCTACAGCCTCGGCAATGCTCGCAAGATGATGGAGCAGGTCCGTCAGGGCAACCCCAACGGCTACCA
>DBXH01000024.1:3530-69008 GCA_002309335.1 Bacteroidales bacterium UBA1217
CAGCCCTACCACCACGGCAACAGCGAGATTATCCGCAAGCGTATGGAAGCCATCTACCGCGAGGACGCTGGCAAGCCCATCCGTAAGAGCCACGAGAACCCAGAGATTCTGGCTATCTACAAGGAGTACTACGGCGAACCCTGCGGCCACCTCAGCCACGAGCAGCTGCACACCCACTACTTCGACAAATCGGACAAACTCGAAGCAACAAAATAATTGTATAATGTGTGAATGTGTTAATGTATGAACGTGTAAGTAATCAAGTTGCGTAAGCCACTAACACCTTAACGCATTAACACATTCACTAAATAATAAGATTATGGCAAATATCAAGTTATCTGAAGATAAAATCAACATTATCAAAGAGATTGCAAAGTCTTTTGGTAATCGTGCCGGTGAGGTCATCAACGTCCTCCACCAGGTTCAGGGCAAGTTCGGCTATCTCCCCGCAGAGGTGCAGGAAGTCGTCGCCCACGAGCTGAATATCCCCGTGTCGCGCGTATACGGCATCGTTTCTTTCTACAGCTTCTTCACAATGGAGCCCAAGGGCGAACATCCTATCGATGTATGCCTCGGTACGGCTTGCTACGTGCGTGGTGCTGAGAAGGTTCTCGACGCTTTCGCCCGCGAACTTAATGTACAGATTGGCAAATGCACTGCCGACGGCAAGTTCTCGCTGAACACGCTGCGTTGCGTCGGTGCCTGCGGTCTTGCTCCTGTTGCTATGATTGGCGACAAGGTTTACGGCCGTCTGACCCCCGACCAGATCCCTGGCATCATCGCCGAGTACAAATAAAAACCGGGAACGCGGACATCCTTGTCCGCCAATAACAAATCGAGCCGCCCATCCGGGCGGCTCGGTTGTTCTTAATCCATAATATTATGCAAAACAATACAATTTGGCGCAACTGCTCAAACGAGGAGATGTTGGCGGTACTCGACACCTGCCCTGAAGTTGTTGAAGAACTGAAGAAGACAGGATATCAAGAACTTATCAATTCTTACGATGCCCTTCTCCCCCTCTATAAAATGGACAGGGGAACATCACCTGTATACAAAGGCAACACCGACGAAGTCGAGTATTTCGAATACTGGTTTATGGTCGACGGCAAACAATACAATATGCAAGAGGACGAGCGCTACACCACCAAGGCCGAAGCCCAGCTTGCCTCTGTCCAGGCAACGATGCTCGAACTACAGAAAAGAATCAATCTAAACGCTTGAAACTGTTGTTCTTTTTTCGGAACCGTTAATGTACTTTTGCAAAATGAAACGACTGTCACTCACCACCCAAATCCTCATCGCGCTACTGTTGGCGGTGCTGGCAGGCATACTACTGCATAATCAAGCCGTTTTTGTAAATAGTTACATCAAACCCATCGGCACCATCTTTCTCAATCTACTGAAATTCATTGTCGTACCACTGGTGCTATTCTCTATTATGGCTGGTATTCTGTCGATGAACGACATCAAGAAAGTGGGCAGTCTCGGACTCCGCACCCTGCTCTATTTTATGGTCACTACCATCTTCGCAGTAACGCTAGGTCTCGTCGTCCCCACACTGCTCAAAGGCATCCTGCCACTCATCCACATCAACCTAGACGCGACAGCAACCGTTACGGTGCCACATCTGTCGGTAATTGATCAGATAATCGAAATGTTCCCCAGTAATCTTGTCGAGCCGTTAGTTTCAATGAAAATGATGCCCATCATTGTCATTGCCCTCTTTTTTGGCATCGCGATGGTGCACGTAGGCGAAAAGGGCGAGATGGCACGCAAAGTCACTCTCAGCCTTAACGACGTTATAGGCAAAGTGTTGCAGTACATTATGGCTCTGGCTCCAATCGGAGTGTTCTGTATGCTCACCCCTGTAGTCGTCGAAAACGGTCCCTCCGTACTCGGCTCCTACGCAGCCCTGTTGGGTTTGGCCTATCTCTGCTTCGCCATTCACGCCGGCATTATCTATAGCTCTTCAGTCGCACTCTTGGGCAAAATGTCACCACTTAAATTCTTCAAGAATCTACAGTCCGCAATGCTTTTCGCCTTCTCCAGCGATTCGTCGGTGGCCACCCTGCCCTACACGATGCAGTGCACCGAAAAGATGGGCGTTGACAAGGAGATTGGCCGTTTTGTCCTCTCGCTAGGTGCCACCATCAATATGGACGGCGTAGCCATCTATCTTGGTGTAGCCTCCGTTTTTATGGCTGCTTGCTGCGGTATCGACCTCACGCTCAGCCAGTATATGGCCATCGCCTTTGCCTCGACGGTGGCTTCCATCGGCACACCCGGCATCCCTGGCGGCAGCCTGGCGCTGATGGCTATGGTGTTTGCATCGGCCGGCATTCCAGTAGAATGTGTTGCGGTCGCTGCCGGCATCGACCGCATCATTGATATGGGCCGCACCGTTATGTCCGTCACCGGCGATGCCTCCTGTGCCATCGCGATGCAACGTATCGTTGGGAAAAAGCTTGACGCCGAATAGCCTAACTATCTTAGGTTGATGGCTCGTAGATTTACATTTACGAGAACATTGTTTAATCACCCCAGCAGCGCCTCTATCGGCACGGTACTGTCCATTAGGCCGATACGAGTGTCCGCAGCGTGACGGTTCACTCCTGTATATGCCAAAGAAGCATCTTCATATCGTCGGAACTTTAGGATTGCGTCGTTCATCTGGGCACGGTTGAAGACCCCGACGCGCAGTAGCAGGTCGAAGTCGTCGATGGTCAAGCCCGTCACCCTTTCGAAGAGCGACGGCTCCAGCTTGCGGATAACATCCTCGAGGCTCTCCTCGCGATAGTCGGTGAGATACATAAAGATGGGGATGCGCGTGGCAAACTTCATAAGTTTTTCCTGCACCTCACGCCGCTTCGAGCGGTATTCCTTCTCTTCAGCGGTGAGTTCCTTTTTCTTTTTGGGGTCATTCTTGTCGCCCGCCTCGCGTTTAAGCTTCTTTATCTTCTCGGCGCGATTGACGATGTTCTCGATAATGTCGCTGCCCAAGGCACGGAAACCTTCTATCTTCATAATCGTGGCCAACGCTTCGGGGTTATCAAGTACCCGCTGTAGGGTTGCGTTATCCACGTTCACCAGCTGTGCACTGTTCCATCGGCGCGCCAGCAAAGTGCCACTGGTGCCGTTATCCACGAAGTCGAGTATCTCGGTGGCATCCACCCGCTTCATCGAGCTGCCGTCAAATTGCAGGATGGGCAGGAAGTTGATAAAATCGTTCACCTTGTCGGTGATGCGGCGGTTGCTCGTCCTGATAGGTTCAGTTGAATATCTAGTTCTCCATAAAGTCGCAGGCCATAGCAGTAGCGGGCGTAGACTTGGTGGACTATGCCCTTTTTCTTATTCGAATGTTACTTTCGGGAGATTGGCGTCGTTGTGGATGCTAATTTTCAAATTAATTACTGCTGATTCTTATGTCAATGGCATCCTCGCTCAATCGAACTTCATAGATGGCGGAATCCTCGCAATATACGTTCACGGGCATATGACACGTGACGTGAGTGTTCTCGTAAATAAAGTTCTCATTTCCAAACATCACCTTTTCAATCATTGCACAGTCAAGAACAGTTCTGTCCAAAAATGGAGTTACATCACCAAGTCTGTTCTTTATTCTGAAACCAGGCTGCTGTCCTTGGGGAATGATGAAGAAGATATAGTCACGAGCTCGACTCATTGCTACATTGATGATGTTCTCGTTGTTTATATGCGCTCCCTTTGTACAGATGGGGGGCGGATTTAGTACAATGAACATGATGTCGCATTCATCGCCTTGAAAACTATGCACAGTTCCGCAGGAGACCTTGCAATACATAGTATCAAGCGGACGGTTCTCAATCATGTTCTTGATGGCATCTGATTGCGCTCTGTAAGCACTTACAACACCAATGGAATACTCTTGCCCAGGATGATTCTTCCCTATCTGCTTGATGACATATTCTATCATGTTGTATGTGAATATTGCAGAGTAGAGTTGGAATGCAGAATTTCCAATTGTGGACAGCCCTTTTATTTCATCAAGCTCCTCAATCCTATAACCTGCGAAATTGATATTCTTGATGTTGAATCCGTCAAGTTTGAGAGGCTTCTGTGGCGCACGCTGCGGGTCATATTCAACCAGACCGTCGTATGCGAACTTACTCACCATATTTCCGATGGTCGGCACAGAACGATGCTGCACCATAAGAGGAATTACCGGGAAACGGTCATACTCATTGATGGCATCAGCGAATCCGTGGAGTTTCACCATGTCATACACGTTGTAAGCAGGCATATCGTTCTGCACAACTGGCTGTATCTGTTTCGGGTCTCCAGAGATAATGATTTGCTTCGCGTCGGCACCCTTGTGGAGGATATATGTTATAGTCAGGATGTCAATCATCGAAGCCTCGTCGACGAAGATGTAATCCCAAGTATAATCGCATATTGCCACGTCGTTGGGTTGCAGGAAGTCATAGGCATATCGAGCTGCTGTGGCAACTACAATGTTATATATGCTCATATCAGTCGTATCTCTGTTTGTAAGACAACCGATGTCTTCTATCAGATACAGACTTTCTGTTGCTCCATAGCGGGCAAGGTAGTTGTAGCAAACGTCATCATTTGACATTTTGATGGCCACGACATCCGCCGCCTTGTTGGTTGGAGTCAATACAAGTATCTTGGCCTCTGGCTCACGTTCAAGTATGTCGTGAACTTGGTGTACCAGTTCCGTTGTTTTGCCAGTTCCTGGGGGACCATAGATAAACGAAATTTTGTCACCTTCAGGAAGATTGGCATTCATATCATAGTCATCTTCCTTGTCAAGTTGCAAGAACCTTGTTTCAAGGGAGTCGATGATATTAGTGTTGTCAATGGCAATTAAACGGATTTTTTTAGCCTCTTGCAAAGCCATCATCAACCTATTGTCGAGTTCTACAGAGACATCGAGAGAGTCATCTTCCGTCATTACGATTTGACAGTCAATTTTTGTCCTTTTCCCATCAGACAACGCATCCAGCGAATACTTCTCCACATCGCAGCACCAGGATGGGACTGGCAAGGTTGGCTCTGTGAGATGCAGGATCTTGTCGGAACAAATCATTTCGTGGTGGGAGAAGTCAATCTGCACCCGTCTTTCTGTGAGCTTGTCCTGACCGGCGTGCATCAATTCCATCAACAACTTGAACCACTTAAACGTGTATTCTGGGGTCTCTTTCAGTAAATTCAGAATTTCAACCTGCTCCTTCGCATTCTCTGCCTGAGCTTGTGCTGTAGTGTCTTTTGCTTTTAGATTCTTCTCTGCGCGGGCGGTATCGTCAGTCTCGTCATTCTGGTTATCGGAGGAGCTTGGTTTTGTAAAGAAGGGCGCATCGTTTTGTGAGGAAGGAGTATCGCTATTGAATGGTTCAATCGGCAATTCGATGCCGTTCAGAGTTTTAGAGTGTGGTTTATTTACGAATCGGTTTTTCTTCTCCTCCCATTTCCTATTCAACTTTTCCTCGATGTCTTCATCCTCTTGTGGTTCCTCAATTTCTTCTTGTGGCTCCTCGATTTCTTCTTCTGTCGTACTTGTTGCTGTTTCCCTTTCTCTCAAGATTTTTTCACGCTCCCGTTCCATTGCTTGCTTCATCCGCTTTTCCTCCTCCTCGGTAAGGTCTCCAGTCATGGCCTCGTATTCCGCACCTTTTTCAAATATTTTTTGCTCTTCCGCGGTGGCACCATATTTTTCTTGTAGGTCTGGGGTCTTCTTCTCTATTCCGAGCATGTCCGCCACACCATTCGTTATATGATAGGCTGGGTCTAAGTCTTCCAAGAAAACATCTTTTGCAAAACAGATTCGTCCTTCCTTATTATAAATCCATGGAAGCGTCTTGATTTCTCTGGTGAATTTCGATTCAGAATAGAATAAATCCCAGGTACTGCGTCGATACGTACTTGCACGTATGACAGCACCCTTTGTATTTCTGTATTTTGGGAAAATCTCATTCCATAAATAAACGGATACTTCCTTGGATATATCATCACCGCAAGCCTCTCCAAACCCAAACATATCGTAGTCATTCACCTGAACCAACTCATAGTAATATCTGCGTGAGGGAGGTATCAGATGGAGGAACTGTTGTGGCATGTTATGGTATGTGGTTTCTGTTTCTCCAACGAATGGCTCGGAATGCACACCCAGTAGACAGATAAAATCGTTTATAAAAATAGTTTTGAACTCTTTTACACGATTCTTGTAAAAGCTCATGTTGAAGAAAAGAACATCAGAATCATTCCCAAAGTATTGGCGTAGAATAGACGAGGAAAGATACATCTCATAGGGCCGGTTTAGGTGGTCATCATCCGAGACCAAGAATAGTTTCTCTTTTAATATTGAGATGAAGTCGTCGGCCTTTGTGGTGTTCGCAACTTTTTGGTAATATGTCAACAGTACGTAGAAGTCATCGCGTAGCACATCATCGTCAATATCGCAACCGTCCTCATATTTGTCCAATAACACATTCCGAATGTAATCAAACTCATCCGGCTGTTTCAACTCCAACTGATTAAACAGTTTCATCGCCATCTCCTCCTTCATATAGGCGCTGTTGACGAAGTTGTAACCAGAGGACTGGTCCGTTCCTCCTTTTATCGGGAGGTAAACATTCGGGGTGACATTGTCCTCGGCGTAAGGGGCAACCCATTCGTTATTTTGTGTTTTGATTATCGGGGCCTTACTGCGGAATACAAGAGTGCTGTTTTTAGACTGACTGGTACGGTTCAGATATTTGGAGGCATCCTCGCGCAAGAACGTATAGAATTTTGTCACCCATGCAACCGACTGCTCTTCCATAAATTCAGAAGTTATGTCATCTCCGAAGTCCCCAATGGAATAGCCTAATACACCATAATAATAATTACAATCGTCACCATTTTCCAATATTATTTGTATGTTTTTTGCCAACTCCCATTTGGCAAAATCCACTGCATCATCTCCTCTTAATGTCTGAAACTGTTTGGAGTCAAGCAACTCATATACACTATCGCGGGTGAAATATGTATTTATTCGATGTAGATACCTGTTATTGCGAGACAACAAAAGTGGTTCAGTCTTTAGTAATTGCCTGAATGCGTCGATAAATGGCTGTTGAAAGAGGGGATGGAATTGCCCAGAAAAATTGGGCCGGTATGATTTGATAATCTCTGTGATATTTTCATCTATCAGGAGATGCTTGTGCTTTATTCCGTAATCACGCAGTATGACGATTGCCCTTGCTGCAAGTTTGGCCAATAGGACAATGAGTTGTTTGTTGAACTCACGGCATTCCTCATTAGCATTGTTTAATGACGTTCTATTCTCTGTGAGCAAAAACGGTGCATGTGTTATGAAGCAGGTGTGGAAGGTGTTGTCTGTCGGGAAGAAACAGTGTATATTCCTGGTTTCATTAGTGATAAGTCGCACTTCAGCAGCATCATAAAAGAAGCCGACATATATTAGATAGGAGGTCTCTTTGTCATCATCATCGGTCACAGTTATCTCTTCCGAGAATAGAAATATATTGCTTGTGCCGTTTGGTTCAATCAGTAGACACCTCTCGCAAGAGATGTCGTTGTACCTCGTCCGTCCAAGAAGCCTCATTTCGTATGAATATTCCTGCCCAATCTTTCCACCATCGTCTATTCTCCAGACTATCTTTTTCAAACTGTGCAAGAATAGAATTGGACTTTGGAGTTCATACAATTTCTCCTTAATGCTATTGAAAGCATCACGCTCCTTGCCATTCTTGAAATGAAATACGAACATGGTCTCACCTGTAAGTCTTTCGGGGGCATCGTCAGGGAGCAGCGTGGGTATGATATAGTTTTCTATCTTGAAGTGGAATGTGTCATCATAAATCTCTGGAGTGTCGGTATATTTGAAAACAGATTTGAAGCCTACGCCAAACTTTCCAATCTTATTCTGCGTGTCTGTCTTCGTCGAGTTTCCAATGCCAGTAATAGAGTTAATATCACCAACCTCATCCGAGTCTAAGGGCGTAACATCGAAGTGTTTTGTTCCGTTGTGCTTGAATATCAAGCATTCCTTTTTCAGAATAATATAGACTTCCTTCGCGTTAGCGTCATCAGCATTTTGTAACAATTCATATATAAAATGTGCAGAATCGGGATACTTGTCAACCACGCTACGGAACATCCCACCATAATCTTTTTTGCTAAATACCTTATAATCTTCAACACGTGAATTGTGAAGGGCTTCGAATAGGGCCAACTGGCTATCGGTTAATTCACTCATTGTAATTGTATTTTATACGTAGTTGCATAACCAAAGCAACTGAATCTTCTACCTTTATTTAGTTTCACGCTGCAAAGATACAATTTTTTTTTGAATAACAGATTATCTATTTATATAATATATCTTTTTTCATTAGTTGTCTAATACTGGAATTTGCCACGACCATCCTCAAATAAATCTAATATTTACTGAGTTAAGTGATCTAATCTATAAATCTACTAACAAAATCGTTTTCCAACCAGTATTCGATCAATTGATTTTTTGTAAGGTTCTTTTCATAAAGCACTTTTGCCACTTTGTGCATACAGTGATATGCTACTGGCAAAGACAACTCCAATTTCTGATAATCAACCTCAATATATTTTTCAAGCATAAGTTTCAACCTATACCCCACACTTTCATCATTTAAGATTTCCTCATGCATATCTACTAAAAACTCAACAAATGCAAGCGCTGTGGTTAAAGAATGCTCGCATTGCAATAGAGCCCTGTCTAATACGGCATCAACATATACCTTGTACTTCTCTAATCCATACAAATCAATACTTCTAGCAAGCACGTGTAATTCATCGCCAATTTCCGCATCCTTGTCAAAAACTTTTTCAAGTACATTTGAACTGCTATAAAATTTCATCATTACATCATTAACATTACTCAGTACTACTTCATATTCTAACAAACCAGCCACAGCAATACAATTATATTCTATAAATTCTTTCATGTCGCTGAGAATCCCAAGGTGTTCTCTCACAAAGAAACCGTCATCATTAAAACTCCACCCCTCAAGAAGATGAAGATTTTTCTGAAGATTATCCATTATTATCTTCATCTCCTCGGGGCTCCATTTGACATCTTGAGAGATTTTGTTTAATGCCAAGTAATTAGGTGCTGATGCACTTTTATCAGCAATGCCACAATTCCAGATATCTTTACTTAGTATGCTACGTTTAATGATGCCGGATACCTCTTCATCTCTGTAAGAGATAAATGTCAGGGAATGAAGAACCTCAAAAGAAGCCTTTTCAACATCTTTAGGATAATCTTTTATACGTTTTACAACCTGCTGTTTAGTGCCCTCATCCAGTAAACTGAGGTGGTCTAATTGGGCTAGCAACAAAAAAGTCTTACTAATGGGTTGCCGGTCAACAATTCCCGCCACTAATTCTTTTTGTTTCTGTGACAATTCAACATCCTTTGATATTAGCAAGCTATAAATTATATCAGAGTAGAAATAAGTGTTGTCCTCAAAATGTTCCAAAAGGAGCTCTAGAAAACATGACTTTCTTTTTGCATTCTTCAAGTAAACGGCAGCATCTTTAATAAATTGATATAATGCCTCCTGTCTTGATAATACCGATGCATTCGGGACTACCTCTTTATTAAAAATAGTAACCATTAGATCATACCATACACTGTCAGCCACGGAACACATCAACTCTTTTGCCACCCACAGGCAAGACGTCCAGTTTATGCCATCAACATCATCTACAATTACCCGCAAAAGTCTTCTCAATAGATCTGGTGTTATTGATGAAAATGGTTCCGCGTAAGCATAATCTTGGCCAATCCTCTTCAAGGTTTTTGGGTCCGTAATCTGTAAACTATAATATAATGCGGGGTACGGCATGAAACCAAATACACGCCTAAATATTTCATACCAATCCTGATGGCTGATTAAACTACTAATTTTATATTGTATTGAAAATCCCGTGGTAAAAAGAAGTTTCATTAACCGAAATGCCTCTTCCACATCAGTTTCGCACCTAGTCATTACAAAACTCCAGCTGCTACTTCCATAGGGTTTTATATCAACTCGTTGACTATTTCTAATGGTTTTTAAAACAGCATCTATACACTCTACGATTCCATTAATCCCTGCAGTTCTGTATTCGTTATAGGAATATTTAGTCGGATATTGTACCGACACTAAGTTCCCTAAAACAGCAGCATAATAACGCCTTTCTGTATCCTGTGATGTATTCAGATATTCATCTATTAAAACACGGCATTGGTCTACATCTGTATGCGCCAAGAAGGCTGCCTTATTCAGAATCCATTGGCCTTCGGCATTCCAATTATCGACAATATCTTTTATACCCTCAGTTTCCAGCCTATAACAAAGACTAGCAGCCTTTAAATTTGTATTCCAATCCGTGTTGTCGGCCAATAAATCAATTTGTTCTTTGTTGCACAAAATGGCGGTCATTTGTTGCAACTCCAGCCATTCCTTTACATCACTAATTAAAGTCGTTTTTTTTTCGTCTCGAAAATGAACATTCAATATTCCACAATCCTTACAAGCTATTGCAAAAAGCTCGGCATCCTGTTTGGCCCAATCTTTCTTGCTATATAAACCGTCAATAGCCACACGTTGCCTATTCGCAGTAGGCGGCATAACAATGTTTTTTCTAAGCCTCCGCACTTCACTTACATCACCTACAGTGACATTGTTTATATCAATTGATGACCACACCCGCTGATATTGTGAAAGTGTATTTGTAACAATATTACCTATAGGATTTTTGACCACTGCCGTTCCATCGTTTAAGTATCTAAACATTAAGGTAAATGCAGTTTTAGCATCTGATGCTGCAGTATTCGCCCCCATTAACTTCAGTACTGCCGGATCTAAAATATTAATAACCCCAATATGGTGATTCCGATAAAATAATTGTCTAGATTTTTCAATTTGTTGTTTCCCTAGTGTTATAAGAAAAACTTTTATTGAGTTTTCTTTAGAATTAGTAATATCTCTATCCAAAACATCTTTCATCCACTCCAACCATGCAAGAAAGTTTGGGTCATTGCCAGAAAAGCCGATTAAACAGAAAACACCCGTCAGCAAGCCTGTTTTCATCTGATATGAGAACGCTTGGTGCTTTTCTGCATAGGTTGAATAGTCCTCCTCCGAAATAATATATCGTCGACTTCTGTCGTTGTCAAACACATAATCATTGTTTAATGAGTCACCCACAAGACTACCATGTATTTTTACAATACCACGATGCTCGCTTAACTTGACCAAATTATAATCCTCGGAGACTTTTATGTAGTCCATCCCATAATGATCGTTCGTCAATTCAAGTAGGTTGTCATAATTGGTCGTATAAACGTGTTTCCAGTTACAAAGCAACATTTCCTTATGGACAAAAAGATTGCTGTCATTAAACGGTACCGTCGGCATATTCGTAACTTTAAATATGCCACCTGTTTCCTCCACGTAAGGTAAATGCTCTTCTATGTAAACATCAATTGCTTCACGATATCCCTTGTCTGCTATATAATTCGATACAAGTTTCAGATAACCTACTTCTCGTATTATGTCAGCTATTTCTTTATCTAGAAATGCTTCCTCTGTTAGGATGGCGCCAGGTCCAGACTGGTGTTGTTTGTAACGTTCTTTAATCTGTTTGTCATATAGTTCAATAATTAGTTCTCGCAAAAGTTCATCCCAATTCGGATAGGATTCGATGGCATTTTTCGAGAATCCAGCTCCAACAAGCACTGAAACCGTATGTTTGTCATACTGTTCTTTAAGCCACTTTAGAAGTTCTACAGAAGATTGCATTTTTTTATAATTACAATGTGTTCACTCGTTTTCTCGTTGCAAAGATACGAATTTTTTCTTATTTGGCAAAATAATCTTTAACAGTTAGTCCTCCGGGTGGTTCTCCCAGCGCTGGCGGGCGGCCTCCAAGCCTTTGTGCAGCTGGCGTTGCAGCAGTTCTTTGGAGGGTAGTTCGGTCATATACTGCGCCACCTTGATGCCCGACTTGTCGAGTTGCAGCAACTCTATCTGCTCGTCGCCACCTTCGGTGCAAAGCAACAGTCCGAGGGGCTGCTCCTCGCCTGGCTCCATCTCGTGGGCTTCGAGCCAACGCAGATACAACTCCATCTGGCCTTTGTATTGCGCCTTGAATTTACCAAGTTTCAAGTCGATGGCTATCAAGCGGTGTAGCCTGCGATGGTAGAAAAGCAGGTCGAGATAAAAGTCCTCGCCGTCGATAATCATACGCTTCTGCCGTTCGACGAAGGTGAATCCATTGCCCAACTCCAATATAAACTGCTCCAGATGCGCCACCAGGCTGTCCTCGAGGCTTTTCTCGCTGTACATCCCTTTCAGCCCTGTGAACTCCAGGAAATAAGGGCTCTTGAAGACCAAGTCAGGTGTGAGGACATTGTTGTCCCGCAGTTCCGTCAGTTCCTGCTTGATCAATTCGTCGGGCTTCGTCGCGATGGCGGTGCGCTCATAGAGCATTCCATCAATTTCCTTGCGCAGCTGACGAATAGACCATCTTTCGGAAGCAGCCAACGTTAGGTAAAATTCCCGCTGAAGGTCGTTCTTTAAAGGTAATATCTCTGTTATATGTGACCACGTCAATTGTGCCGACACCGTCGACACAATGTCAAACTCTGGAAACTCTTGTGCGAATTGCATCATCCGCCAGATACTACGGGGTTCAAATCCCTTTTTGCCGAATTCTGACTGCAATTGTGTCGACACTGCCGACACAATTTGTTTTCCGTATTCAGCGCGCTCGTTACCAAGCACTTCGCGATTAATGCGCTCGCCGATATGCCAATACATCAAGGTGAGTTCGGCATTAACATTGACGGCAACGCGGTTGCGCGTTTGGTTGATAATCTGCCGCAGGTCGTCGAACAACGGCATAATATTACTGTTCTGTATGGTTATGCTGTCTGACATCAGGTAATTGTTAGCTATTTCTCGTTTGCATAAATTGATAGGTGTGGTTGTGGTTTCCTCCGTAAGCCTCCAGATATCCGGCAATAATATGTCTCTGTTTTCACGTGTCATTGCCGTTGCAAAAGTACAAACTTTTCCCGATACGGCAAAATATTTTCCCCCATTCCAAAGAAAAGGTGTATCTTTGCAAACTCTAAATCACACTAATTATGAAACATCTTCTCACAATAACATTGTTTGCGGCGATGGCTGTCTGCTGCGGGAGCAGCAAAAGCACTGAACAAGCTTCACAGGGCTCAGTGACGACCATAAGTGTAGAGGAATTCGCCAAGATTATTGGCAAAAAGAATGTCCGGCTTATAGATGTGCGAACACCGAAGGAATATGCCGAAGGGCACCTTGCAAGTGCAGAAAACATAGACGTTAAGGCCGCTGATTTTACCGAGCGCATCAAGGATGTCAAAGGCAAAGTGGCCGTCTACTGCCGCAGCGGCAAAAGGAGCCTAATGGCCGCTAAACAGCTCTCGGCAAAAGGCTGCACGGTCTACAACCTCGACGGTGGCATAATGGCTTGGCAGAAAACCGGGAAACCTGTCGTGAAGTGACGACCTCGGAACCACACCTTCAAGCCCCCAGGTCAATACTATGACACACAAAAACAACAGTTCTCTCAACATACTTTGGCTCATTGCCTTGGTGCTGTTTACACCCGTTACAGGACTTATACTCAACAGTAACGTCTTCTCTGCAAGGAGCATCCTACTCCTGCTTATGTGGAGCGAGGTTCTGCTGGTGCCATACGTCCTGACACGCAGGAAATGGCTCTACGTCACGGTTGCAAGCCTGTTGTTCGCCGACGGACTCATCAACCTCTTTCACTGGGTTGTGTTGAAATGCCCACTCAACGCCTCATCCATCTTTGTCTTCCTCAACACCAACTTTAATGAAGCATCGGAGTTTATGGCCATCAAGATGACTCCGCTCCTGCTGCTCTTCATTCCATACATCGCTCTGTTCGTCCTCACCTTAAAGCATATCCCACAACTCTCGTTCCGCTCCAAAGGCGAAATCATCCTTTGGTCGGCACTATGGTTCTTTGTCGCCGTTTTCTTCACCGAAAACATCCTCCACCAGCGTTTCCTGCGTCTGGCAGTACCCGATGTGGAACGCGCATTCGTATCTTTCTTCGAGGAATCCAAAGAATACAAAAACCTGAAGACCCGCGCATTGTACAATCTCGATACAAGGTTGTCCTCCAACGACTCAACACTTGTCGTGGTCATCATTGGCGAGTCGTGCAACCGCAATCATTTGTCGCTCTACGGCTACAACCGCAAAACCACGCCACGGCTGCAGGCAAGGAACGACATCCTCGTTTTCGACAACGTCGTCAGCGCCAACTCCAACACTCTGCGCTCAGTGATGAACTTCCTGACGGAGAGCAATATCGACCATCCCCTACCCCTCGACACCTGTATACATATCTTCGACATACTCCACTCGTCGCCCTACAAGAGCTACTGGCTATCGAACCAATCGCCCATCGGCCTGTGGGACAACGGTGTGACCAGCCTAGCACAGAACGCCGACGTCAAGAGGTTTGTCAACATAACAGCCAATTCATCGAAGGAAAGCACAATGACCGTCTCGCTCGACCAACGCCTCTTCGACCCATTACAATCCGCCCTAACCGACACCGCCAAACACAAGGTCGTCTTCCTGCACTTGATGGGCAACCACACGCAATACAGCAAGCGTTATCCCGACAACTTCGAACTATATGAGGACAAGGGCGACAAACATACTCGAGTCATCAACACCTACGACAATGCTATCCTTTATAACGACTTCATTGTCGACAGCATCCTCACGATGCTCAACAGCTACAGCCATTCGCACAGCGGAGTGCGCATTTCGGCACTATATTTCTCCGACCACGGCGAAAACGTATATGATGAAGGCGACTACTCTGGCCACGACTATTCCGACCGCATTCCTAACGCCAACGTGGAGATACCATTCATCCTTTGGTTCTCACCCTCTCAGAAAGAATTCCTAAGCATTAATAATCCGCTCATTGAGCAACGTTTGCACACACCCTATATGATAGACGACCTCTTCCATACCCTTCTCGACCTCAGTTGTATTGCCACCCACAGCTTCAACCCCACTCGCAGTTTCTTCAACCCTGAATACGATTCGACCCGTGAGCGCCGCCTCGAAGACGGCACCATTTACACAATTCAGCCAAAACAATAATCAGGACAACATATTCATATCGACAAAAAAAGGTCGCGTTTGCGACCTTTTTCATTTAAAGTTTTCAATTTCGTCGTTTACTTGACCACCAATCGTCGGACAGCGTTAACACCATTTGCAGAAGCTCGGACGAAGTAGGTACCGGCAGCCAAGTCGTGAATCTCTATATTTGAGGAGCAACCCTCGCCATTACAGAATATAGATGTTTTCTTAACAATGCGTCCGCTCATATCGACTATAGTCAACGTCACTTCGCCATTTATGCCAATGATACCTATAGTTGTCTTATCCTTTGCCGGGTTGGGATATATCTCCAATGTCGAATTTGGCGACTCGATTTGTGGGCCAATACCATTTACAGCGGTACGGAATGTGGTTCGCTCGTTCCATAAACTGTAAGCGGTTTCACTGCAATTGGCACGGATGTAAACAGTGTATTCCTCATCAGGCGTCAATCCCGTAAGAGTAAAGTAACTATTGCTTATGTTGTTAATGGTTGTGCCAGTGCCCACATTGAAATTGCCAATACCATATTCCATAGTATAGGTCGGGCTGTCGCCAGTCCAAGAGACGAAAGCCGAGGTCGACCTAATGTCGGAGACAGAAACATTCGAAACAGGTTGGCATATTATCGTAGTGAATGTTACGGCATCGCTATACTCCGAAATGGAGCCGTTGTTGGTGCAGCTGTCGGCAACAGCTACGCTGTAAGTGATATCCTGCGAAAGTCCTGTCAGCGTGAAAGGCTTTTCAGTGACAACGAGTACTGTATCCGAGGCTCTGTGACTGAGGCGCAAGTGCCATACCGACTGGTCATTATACGACGTCCAATCAACGGTGGCACAATCATAGCTAACGTTGGTAACTATGGGTGTAGTTGGAGGAAGGCAAGGACGCATAACAGTGATGAACGACCCCTCTGCCCATTCTGAATATATGCCGCTTAAACAGAGTTGACGTACACGGAAATTATATTCAGTCGTCTCGTCGAGGTTGTTGAAGGTATAGGTACCGGCATTGACGGTAGTGTTGACCGTCACTGGCTCGCTCCATTCACTTTCGTCAGCTTGCTTAATTGACACTTCATAAGTGTGAGATACACCTTGCCAGCTGACACTTACAGTATCATACCCTACCGTATTGGCAACAAGATTTATAGGCTCGTGACAAGTAGCACCGCCACAAGAAATAAGTTGCAAGAGAGGACGTGCATTGTAACGCGATTTCAATATATAACCCGCGGAGGGGCTGATGGGGTCAATGTTATTAAGCATACTGCGATAAGATATAGTCTTCTGTCCGCTGCACTGAGCAACACCAAACTTTAGTGGGTTCAACTCATCGACGCCAGAATTGTCGTCAACAATAATCAATAGGTTGTTAACTCCGTCCCATACGTATGTTTCTGCGAGGTTGAAGATATTCCATCCTTTGTGGCAGTTCATACTTCCACTGTAAACCATAGTTGCCTGGTTGGTGTCGAGCAGTATGATACTGTTATCGCTGCTGAACGAAGCTGTCGTTGTAGGCTGAAGCCAGATATTGACCGAATTCTTGACAGTTATCGCCTCATTATCGTTATAGTAGAATGCAATTGCTGAGAGAGGACCAAGATTGTTAAGTTCGGCAGCATCAATGATAAACTCCGTCAACGAGTAGCTATAGTCTGTGCAGAATGGCATATTCTGGTTAGTTGCTGTCATTGGACCATTTGAAAACAAGCTTGCATCGTCGCAATAAGAAGTACTGATTTGCACAGGTCCTGTCCAGTTGCTATAAGAGGTGTCTCCGCAATAGGAGCGTACATAGAAGTCATAGGTTACCATTGTATCGAGACCGCTGATGATATATGGATGAGTGTTAGCCGTAACGACGTTGCCCGTACCAGGTTCGAAGCCCATAGGACCATACTCAATCTCCCAACTTTGTGCTGTTACTCCGCTATTCCAATCAAGATGAATTTGGTCGGTCGATACCACCGGAGCCGTTATGTTACTCACTGGCATACATTCAGGAAGATAGTCTATCGTGATATCGTCGATAAAGTTTGGCGACCCAACCAATCCCTCATTGATGTTATGGAAAGCTATGATGCGACTTGGGCCTGTGTATGATTCAAACGTAAGTGTGTGCTGGGTATAAACCTCTTCCATATCATAGTAGGTAGCCAGCGGGATGAAAACATTTCCCTCCATAACACCCACCTGAATGGCATAGTCGGAATTATTAACCAGATGGTAGAAACTAAGCTCCACTTGGTTCAGCGGTACCGGCATTGGCGGCATAGAGACATAGGCTATCTTGCCAATAAAGAGGGCGTAGTTGCCACTGTGGGCATTAACTGAACCGTAGTATATCTGTGGTTGGCGGGTGCCTTCGGTACCTGTCACATACTGCATCCAGCATGTTGGGAAAACATTGGTGAATGCGGTCGTAGAGTTGGTAATACTGTTGAAGTTCTCAGAATAGGGAAGATCCACAGGGTCGCAAGTCGTGTGACATAAGCTGCTGACGGCCAAACTGGTGTCGCCTTCAATGCAGAACGCCCTTACAGTGACGGAGTAGTCTGTATTAGGTGTCAGTCCTGGAATTGTCAGATAAGGATTGTATGTCATCACACTGACGCTGTCACAAGTAATAATCCACTGGGTTTCATCGCCATTCGAAGTCCATGAAATATAGATACTGTCATTGAACGGAATAATTGAAAGATCCGAAGGTGTCTGGCAAGATGTGCGACGCACAACGACGTTGTCAATGGCAGCAGGGCTCTGATGGCCGATAGCAATATAATAATCAGTCCAAGCGAAAACCATTCGGTATACGCCCGCTCTGGATATGTGTAATTCACTCTCAATTGTTGTCCAGTCATTAGTGTCGCCATAGAGTTGACTTCCACCATCGAGAGCAATCCAATTGACCGGCAGAGTCGTCGTACCGAATCCTGCAGGAATAAGGTTGCCACCCTGAGGGGCAAAAGAGATGGGTACGAGAGCCACACGCAGATAGTCGAAGTCGTATTGACCATTGCTTCGCCAATCGAAACGATAGTTATAGTTACCAGTATCAGCGAAGAACAAGTTGACATAAGCATAGCTGATGCCGGTAACGTCACAATTATAACTGTTGGTCGCGCCGCCGTCCTGCGAAATGTAAAGCGCATTGGAATCGCCATTGCCGAGAGCAGACCCGATAACCCAGGCGTTTACATGCTGACCGCTGCTAAAATTCCATTTTGCATTCTCCGCGTAGTTAGAAAAGTTGCAATAGAACGGAATCTCGAAGTAGGGATCTGCCGTGGTGAAGGTAGCCATTGTAAAGACCGCATCGTCACCGCACATAGGACGAACATAAATATCGTACTGCGTTGAGGTAGACAGACCTGTTATTGTGACCGAGTTCGTGGAACTATATATAAAAGTTCCGTTGCTAATCTCAAAACCATGGGGACCATAAACAACGTCCCATGATACTGCTGTCGAGTGGTCACTCCAAGTTATGGTGAGCGCATTAGTATCTATCGCAGTTGCAACGATATCTGTAACAGGCGGGCACAGAGGAGCGAAGCTTATTTCAATGTCATCAATTCCTGCGCCCCACTCCATCTCGGGACGTTCTGCCTTCATAACAATATGAGTACCTGTACCAGAATATCTGTCGAAAAACACAGTATACTTCCGCCATGAGGTAACGCCCTCAACAACAATGGTATCGACAGCCGTAAACGAAGCTCCAGTAGTGTCGTCATTACCCATTACGCCGATGATAAAGGTAGGACGCTGAAGGCTATTGTAAGAACGCGCCCAGAAGGAAAACTCAAGTTGGTTGATGTGAAGAACAGCAGTGTCAATCTCAGGAGTGATAATGTATTGGTAATCGCCGTATAAATAGTTGGGACTTGATGTCCAAGCCATGCCGCGCAAACCAGTATGGACATCGCCATACAATGCATCGTTCGACACGTATGGGATTCCATAGTAGTCGCAAGAATCAACGATACGGCTCCAGCATTTAGCAAATCCAGCACTAAAGAACCCTCCGACAGGGTTCAGTTCAAAGCCCTCTTTCCAAGGGGAATGCTTGATTTTACCACAGGGAGTGCGGAAATCGGCCGTAATGGCAGTGCTGGTGTCAGAACTCAGCAGGATGCCATTGTCGCCCCATTCATTGCAGATGCCTCTGACACTAGCTGTATATACCATTGATGCATTGAGTCCGCCAACAAGACAGTGGGACTGCAGACCGCCGTATTCGGCAACAGTGTCTTCGCCACTCATTATTGTCAGGATGACGCCCGAGTTGTTGGTGCTGTCGTCCCAGTAGAGATAAACGCTGTCGGGAGTACTGAGACTCTGATCTACATAAACAAATGTTGGATGCGGGCAGCGTGGAATATAGTCAACAGTTATATCATCAATATAAGGACGGCTGTAAATGCTGTCAGGTGAGAGGAAAGTGATGTGACCATGGCGTAGAGCGTCAAATTGTTCGGCACCAAGGCTGCTGTCGGCAGCCAAAGCATTGAGAGGAAGCTCAATTTGCTCCCACACACCTATTTGACTTGCAACGACGGTGTCAATGGGGTAGAATGTTGTTATGTCATTTAAATCCGACATTGCTCCCACCACAAGAGGATGGTTCCCTGTTACAGCGTTGCTGCTATTGGACTCTCGGTAGAGCCAAAATGTAACTTGCAGCGAATCGATTGACGCGCTCATCTCAGGCATAGCTACATAGCTATAACTTTCGGCATTAGAGTATAGGTATAGAACCGATTGACGGCCTGCCACATTCCAAGGATATATATAGGGTATATTAACTCCCAGCGGACTATACTTGTACCAGCACGATGGTACTATCGGGGAGGCTCCTACCGGCCATGATGAAAAGTCCTCGGTGTAAGGAAGTTGTTGCGCCAGACACTTAGTTGTGACAGTGAAGTCACTATAGGCACTATCTTCACAATCGCCAATTACACGAAAAATATAAGTTGTAGAAGGATCAAGATTGTTAATTACATAGTTATATTGTGTTGTAGTAGCCAAGAAGTCGAAGTTTTCTTCGCCCATATTTTTATAATATATACTCCAGGATGTCTCATAGCCACCGGGGATAAGTTTGAAATCCACCGTGTTTGCCCCAATGCTGTCAACGAAAACCAGCGGGGAATAGCACTCGCTCTCTGAGTTGCATTCTGATGTGTGGAGTACTATGTTGTTGCGGTATGGATATTCTTGGCTCTGCATTAGCAAGTAGTTGTCAAACGTCTCTTCGTCGCTCGAAAAAGATATGGCTTTATTACTCGCTGAATGACAGGCAAAACGGTAGTTCTGGTTATGAGCGGCTCCTGAATTGTCAACTACGGCTATAACCAAATTGTTGCGACCGTCGTAGTTGAAGAAACCGCGGTTGAACGCGAAGGTATTCCAACCATATGAGCAGTTTAGTGAACCACTATAAACGAGTATCATATTAGACGGAGCCACAAAGTTGGTGCTGCTCAACGAATTGAGTGAAGTTACACCCATATAAATCATACAACTGTCTTTGACTGACATAGGAAGTGTGTCGGAAGCATAAAAGAACTCAATGGCACTGAATGAGCCGGCAGTGTCAATCTCGTCAACAGTAAATAACTGTTCGGTGAACGAGTAGTTGTGCCAATTATGGACAGGAAACTCAAAATGGTTGGAATTGCTGAAACCACTGATGGTGTCTGTGGTAAACGTAGTAGAGTCAATGATATTGCAGGTTGTCATTGCAGTGGTGAAGAACGTATTGACCCACTGCGATGTTTCGTTGTTCTCGCAGATAGCACGAACTCGAACTTCGTATGCAATATTATGGTTGAGGTTGGTGAGTAGATACTCCGTACCATTTGTGAAATAAGGGGTCCATGTTTCAGACATTGTGTCGCGTATCTGAACCTCTGCTCCTTGATATTCACCAATACTGCCGGTAGTCCACTGCAGTAGAGCTGCTCCTGCGGTAACAACAGGTATTTCCAGGCTGCGGACACGGCTGCACAAAGGCGTAATTTCGACAGTGATGTCGTCAATACAAACACGATTGGCTGCACCAGAATCACAAAGCAAGGCTATGTTGCGACCCGTACCATTGTATCCAGTCAGAGGCACTTCAAAGAATTCCATCGTCGTGCCACTGCAAGCTATGGTGTCAACTGCTGTGAAAGTATTGATGTCCGTGGGATCATTCATAACTCCAACCACAATTTTGGCAATTCCATCGCGGTTTGTAGAACGCATCCACAGCGACACCATCAGTGATGAAGGACCGTCCTGGAAAAGAGGTAGGGTGACGTAGGAGTAGTCTGTTGCTGATGAATTCATACTATAATAGCAGCTACCACTATGTGCCGTGCCATAAGCCATTTGCGGAATAAAGAGTGATGAACTTGCGTAGCCAGTCCAGCATAAGCCTGCGCCATCCTCATCCTCAAAGCCATAGCTATAGGGCAAATCAGTATTGGGGACTGAAGAACAGAGTGTACGTATGGTTCCACTGGTGGATTCACTAGTGTCGCCTTCACCGCAAACAGCGCGGATAACATAATAATACTCTGTGTTTCCCACTAGACCATTGAACGTTACAGAAGTATTAGAGATAATAGTGTCTATGTTAATGATATTGCCTGCATCAACAAGAGTTACCTGCCAAGCAGTCGAGTTAAAAAGAGGAGTCCAACTCACAATAACCGAACTCGAATCAGACGTTGCACTAGCGTCAGCAACAGGGAAGCAGGATGGAAGATAGTCCACCTTGACATTGTCAATATAGTGAATGGCATAGTGAACATCAGGATTATCGGAAATATTAAGGAAAGCTATATTGCGTCCTGTCCCTTGATAGCCATTGAAATAAACATTCTTTGTAAAGGTTCCGCCTTGGGGGTCATTGATAGTGTCGACAGGGGTAAATACGCCGTTTTCCAGCACACCGACAACAAGTGGTGTCGGTTCAGACGCTGAGTGACTATAAGGAGTGCCGTGAGTGAAGGAAAGCTGCAGTGTATCAACCCTACTGTTGACTTTAGGCAGAACCAGATAGCCAAAACCTTTCATTTGCAATCTATTGTTCTCAATAGAAGGTGCATATTGCGAAGTGGCATATGCCGAATCACCGTTAAGAGTATAACCCCATCCAGCAGGAAAGTCTGACATCAGATTATTAAAATCCTCATAATAAGGGATTGTAACTCCCGTGGTGGCAGTGACCGATGTTGCAAAACTAGTGTCGCCTTCGCCACAAACAGCACGCACACTGAAGGTATAGGTAGTATTGGGCTGAAGTCCCGTGACGGTTATAGAAGGTGTCGAAGTGGATGTCTCTGTCCAAGCAACAGAAGTATCATCCACGCTGACAAGCCATTGGCTTTCACCCCCACCAGCTTGCCAGTTCAAGGTGATTGAAAATATATCCTGTATAGCTGTCAACGCTGTGGGTGTCATACAAGTCACTTGTCTTATTGCAATGTTGTCCACTGCAGCCGGAGGATTGGATCCTTCGGCATAGTCGTTAGACCAGATGAAGAGTAGTTTGTAGTAGGTTACTCCTAGTGTTGGGTCTTGCGGAGCACCAATTTCCACAACTTTCTCATTCCTCTGCCAGCCAGTTGCGTTGTAAAGTCCTGTGTGGTTTCCATTACTACTAAGACTTATCCAACCCGCGGGCAATGACCAAGCGCTGACGCCTTGCGGCAGTTCCGAGCTGCCCAACAGGACGGTAGTGTCGTTGGCAGGGACCAGTGCTGCAATCAGCATATCACAATTCTGCTCGCCGACGCCATTCCAATCAAAAGATACGATATATGTGCCTTGAGCAAAAGCAAAGTCACGGTAGGCAATAACTCGTGATGCGATACTATTGTCGTAGTTATATGTGAAGCCTTCCATATCAGAGATATAGAGGGATTTGCCACACGATGCAGAGGCATTTTGAACTGTACAATGTGCAACGGCAGTATCGATATACCATTTGTTGGCAACTGTTGAGTCTCCGTTAAGCAGAATCCAGGCCGAGTTTTCTATGTGGTCTTCGAATCCACATTGATAAGGCACAGTAGCATGCCAATCTTGTGCATAACTTATCGAAGGCAAAACGTACAATAATGCCAAAAAGAGGATGGTTGATAAGATTTTTTTCATTTTTGTGTTCCGTTATGAATGATAAAGACTTTTATAATAAAGAACGTAACAACTCTCCAAAAAACTACAACGGTCCTGTTTTTTTCATATTATCGCTAAACAGAAAAACAATATTAAATATTAAAGGGAGTTAAAGAAAAGTTAATAGAGTTAAGGGATAAACCACCGTCATTTAACCCTATAAAATCAATAAGAGATTTTTATCGGTAACTTATCTGAGACCTATTTATAAATATTATTATTGTCCCACATTCTAATTTTCCAACATAAAACCCTTCAACGGCTCCACGTGAAGTGTAATATGCGTCTTTTCACCGAAATGATCCTTCAATGCCTGCTCTATCTCATATGTGCGTTCGTGTGCAACTGCAAGAGGCAATGAGCCGTCCATACGTATATGCAGTTCGATGGCATAGTGGTTGCCGATGCGGCGTGTGCGCAGATTGTGCGGGTCGCATACATCGGGGAATGAAGTAACGATGTCGACTATCTCTTTCTCGACCTCCTCAGGCAGCGACGCCTCCATAAGTTCATCGACACCGCGCTTCATCAGCATCCAAGCAACACGCAGGATGAAGAATGAGACGACAAGTCCCGCCATCGGGTCGAGCACCGTCCAGCGGTCGCCAAGCAGGATTGCACCACCGATGCCCAGCAGTGTGCCCAAAGAGGAAAGCGCGTCGCTACGGTGATGCCAAGCGTTGGCCTCAACAGCGGTTGAATTCAACGAGCGTCCGCGCCGAACGGTGTATTGATACACCGCCTCTTTCAGCAGCACCGACACCAGCGCTGCCCACAACGCCAGCATTCCCGGAGCCGGAATAGTGCCGCCATTATACCAGAAAAGTATTGCCACAGCAGCCCTATAGCCGATACCAACAGCCACTATTGCCAACGAGAAACCGACAATGGTCGAAGCCAGCGTCTCGTACTTGCCGTGCCCGTAGTCGTGACCGCGGTCCTCAGGCTTGCCGCTGATGCGCACAAAGACCAACACAATGGCGTCGGTCAGCAAGTCGGACAACGAATGTACAGCATCGGCCGTCATCGCGGCGCTATGGCCAACGATTCCTGCAACGAACTTGAACAGCGTCAGCAGCACATTCACCGCGCTGCCGACCAACGTAACTTTATATATTTCTTTCTCCCTGTTCATATTCATTACCAACGAAAAAACAGCCTGTTTATTGCATATCCGGTTTTTTGTGTATCTTTGCCTTATGGATTATTTGCATGTCGACGACGTTAAATCACTGGCTCAGAGAGCTCACAGCGACAAATCCTTTATGGACGAGTTGTGGGCGATCCTCTTTGACGGCACCAATCAGCGAGCGTCAAACAACGCAGCGTGGGCTATGATGCACCTGCCGAAGTCGGATTTAACACATATCGACGCACATCGCGACCGACTGTCAGAACTGGCCTTAGAGACAGTCAACATCACAATGCGACGTTTGTCGCTGGCGCTGCTCGAGCGTTTGGAATGGAATATCAACGATATTCGCACCGACCTGCTCGACTTCTGCCTTGAGCATCTTGCGCTTGCTGAAGAGCCATACGGTATTCGCTCGGTATGTATGAAACTGGCTTACAAGATGTGCCGCCACTATCCCGAACTAAAAGAGGAATTGCGGCTGTCGTTGTTGCTCATCGAGCCGACAGATTTGGGCAGAGGCGTTCGTCACACCCGCAACAATATTCTCCAGCAATTATAATATCTGTGCCGTGTGGTTCTTAGTGTCTACCTTGCCGATGGCGTCCACAATAACACCTTGTTCGTCAATAACGTAAGTCGTACGAAGCGTACCCTCGGTCACTTTGCCGTACATCTTCTTCTCGCCCCAAGCCTCGTAAGCCTTCAGGATTGTAAGGTCCGTATCGGCAATCAGGTGGAATGGCAGATTGTACTTGGCGATAAAGCGCTGATGCGAGGCGGCACTGTCGCGGCTCACACCCAAAACATTATACCCCAATGCAATGAAACGCTCATAATTGTCCCTCAGGTCGCAGGCCTCGGCGGTGCAGCCGGGAGTGCTGTCCTTAGGGTAGAAATATAGCACCAGCTTCTTGCCGGCAAAATCCGTCAGTTTGACAACATTGCCATTTTCGTCTTTACCCTCAAAATAAGGGGCTTTTGTTCCTTTCGTAAGCATATTTCCTTAATTTTTGAAACTGCAAAGATAGCACATTCCGCAGGAATATGCAACAAAAACAGTAAAAAACTAGGGCAAACGCATCAAAAAATTAAAGAAAACCCCTACGGGGTATAAAAATGGTTAATAGACTATAATTGCTATTAAGAGAAAACGCCTAACGGCGTGATATCACGTAGTGGTTTCCTTTTAATAGCAAACAGTAGATTTTTCTTTTTTTAAACATTCTCCGTCAGTCGATGCTTTTTCTGTCTGGCAGGTACTAAATTATCGTTTAAAACGTTTTATTTGCAAAATAAGAAGAAACTATTCGTTAAATTCGTAGCTAGCTAGCAATGACTGCCTATCTGAAAAAAACAATGACTCTGCTGACTGTCCTGCTCTTTGTCGGCGTCGCCTCCTCCGCTCAGGAGGTTACAACAAAACTGCAGGGACGTGTGTATGATGCCATTACAGGCGAGGCATTGCCTTTTGTGCAGGTGGGTTTTGCGGGGACAACCATAGGCACCACAACCGATATGGACGGCCGTTTCAAACTTGTTAGAACAACGGCAGCGGCGACTATGGACACTCTGAGACTCCAGATGATGGGCTATGAAGCCGTGATGGAGGCCGTAAAAGCAGGAACGGTGCGCAACAATATGAAAATAACGATGATGCCGCGTTCAAGGGTTATGCCGACCGTCGAGATTACTGCTTCGCGCAAAGACCGCAAGCGCTACCGCCGCAGAGACAATCCTGCTGTCGAGCTGGCCCGCAGCATTATAGAGCACAAAGAGGAGAACAGGCTGCAAAGCACAAGCCTCTTCAGCCGCGAGGTGTATGAGAAAACCACGCTGGCATTGGACGACTTCCATCCCGACTTCGAGCACAAACGGCTGTGGCGCAAGCTGAACTTTATCGAGAAATACATCGACCAGGCCCCTTTCGACGGCGTACCGATACTTACGGTATCGATGCGCGAAGTGATGATGCAGCAGTCGTTCAGGCAACGCCCGCGCCAATTCCGCACTCTCACCACAGCGCGACGGATGGAGGGCATCGACGAGATTCTTGGACAGGAGGGTATCGACGCCAGCCTGAGCGAGATGTTTGTGCCCATCGACATCTACGACAACGATATCGAGGTGATGCTCAACCATTTCACCAGTCCGCTGAATAGCGCATTGGCAACAACCTTCTACAAATTCTACATTACCGACACCGTTGTAGAAGGCGGCCTGCAGTGCGCCGAACTCTCATTTGTGCCGGCCAACGACCGCAGCTATGGGTTTACGGGCCAGATGTATGTAGCTCTCGACGGAAGTTACGCTGTTACCCGATACAGTATGACTGTGTCACCGTATGTGAACCTTAACTTCGTGCGCGACCTGACAATAATGCAGAGCTATGAAAGAGCAACGGAGAATGGACGCACAATCTATATACCTACACGCTGCGACACATACGGGCGTATGTATATCCACAAGAAACTGCAGGAGGTCTTTGCCCATCAAGTGCGTATCTATCACAAATACAACATTTCAGACTCAGTCGAGTTGCTACCTGACAGCCTTTTCACTCCCCTGACCAACACTGCCTCCCTTCCGAAGACAAAGATGCGCCGCAAAGTATGGAACGAGCTGAGACCCATCGAGTTGACCGCAAAGGAAACCGTGATTGACAGCCTTCGCTACGAGTTGGCGCGATTGCCTGAAATGCAACGACTGAAAAAGTTTGCAGAAATAACGCTGACTGGCTACATACCTACCAACGGCAAGCGCGATTCGAGCCGATTCGACATAGGTCCAATCTACAATATGTTGAGCCACAACTATGAAGAAGGCTGGCGCATAAGACTTGGCGGAATGACAACGGCAGCATTGAATCCTCGCAACTTCGCCGAAGGGTATGTCGCATACGGATTCCGCGACCGCAGGCCTAAGTTCAACGCCTCACTTATACACACTTTCGACGACAAGGAACGCCACTCGCACGAGTCGCCGCTGAGTCGTATCAGCCTGACAGCAAGCTATGAATTGGAGGCCCCGGGACAGAATTTCGACAATTTCGACCGCGACAACATAATGATGTCAAGCAATGTGGAGCAGAAACTTCAGTATGTGGCACAAGGTGTGCTGCGCCTGCAGAAACAATGGCCCAGCCATCTGAGGATTGACACCTGGGTTGCCGCACGGCGCTACGAGCCAACAGGATTGCTGCTATACCTTCAGTATCAAGAGGACGGCAGCCTAAGCCCCGTCGAAAGGTTTGACGAAGCCGAATGGATGGGCAAGCTGACTTTCAGTCCCAACCGCAACCCCGACAGCCGTCGTCCGGGAAGCGCAAATATGCTGAATGTCAAAAAAGATGCTCCAACAATACACCTAAGCCACCGCGTCGGTTTTATGTCGGGCGGGTTCCGCTACCAACGAACCGATTTCAGCGCCGAGAAACGGTTCTGGCTGAGCGCTTTCGGACATATCGATGCCAAGATGCAGTCGGGAATTGTATGGAACCGTGTCCCCTACCCTCGCCTGTGCTTCCCTAGCGGCAACAACAGCGTTTACATATCATCGTCGGCGTTCAACACAATGCGGCCAATGGAATTCGTTGTAGACCAATATGCGGCATTGTTTGCGACCTATCATCTGAAAGGTTGGATTCTGAACAAAATACCACTGATAAAACGGCTGCGATTGCGCGAAGTAGCAGGATTCAACATCCTTTACGGTGGCCTGTCGGCAAAGAATAACCCTGAAGCCGAACATACCGCAGGACTGTTCAAACTGCCAGAAGGCACGACACCGCTTGGCACACAGCCTTATATGGAATATAGTATAGGCATCGAAAACATACTGAAATTCATACGAATAGACTTTATCCGCCGACTTAGTTATGCGGAGGGAATGACCTCGAAAGAGAGAAATTTTATTAAAATAGAATTCAAATTCACACTATAAAATGAAACTAGCACTATACATATTATTATTTCTGCTAATCACAGCCAACATCGCTGTTGGTCAAACATATACTGCCGAAATGGAGTTCCACCAATACACTGGCTGGAGCATTTCGCTAGGTCCAAACATTACTAGCTACCGTATAAATATGCAAAACAGTACCGACGCACCCGACAAGGTGACTCCCGCGTTTGGCATCGATGGCGGAGCCGCAATGGAGTACCACATTTCGCCGGAATGGAGCATACAGACAGGGGCAATGGGGAGCATTGAACGAATTGGTTTGCGCAAAGATGACGGGAAAACCACACTGACGACATTCGGAATAGACCTTGCATTGCAAGCCTGCTGGCGGAATGGCAAGAAACTAATGCTTGCCGTCGGACCATATACCCATTTTGTATTTGGCAGCATCACAGCCAATAGCACAATACCTAACCCCTACCGCCGTGGTTTTGCCGACGACCCGCGCACCAATGAGCCATTATTTGCCCTAGGCGACCTCAACGCTGGACTGGCACTGACTGCAGGGTATAAAATGACCGACAACTGGCAGATTGTATTCGATTTTAAATGGGGTGTGACAGATATGCTCAATACCGATTCGCATAGTATGTATGTGAGACCTTTCAAAATCGGTCTGCGTGTAGAGTATTGTTTTGATTAATTTTCGTAAATTTGCACTATGAAACAAACTCTAACAATCATATTATTTTTATTATTAACTTCATTGGTTCACAGCCAGATAGTCATCGACACCGACTATTGTGCCGATGTTAAAAGTGTCTATTTGAGCAACAGCGTCAACGAGCTGGATCCTCCTTTTCTGAAAATAAGCGAGCCCGGAGAGTCGGTCGAACAGCTGTTGCTGCGTTTCGACATCCTATCGCCCCAGTCCGACCATCTGCGCTACCGTTTCCGCCATTGCAACGCCGAATGGCACCCCGACGACCTAGAGCCTAGTGAATATTTCAGCGGTTCCAGCGACGGCAGCATCAACAACTACCAGGCATCATTCACCACCGACAAAGAATATACAAATTACTATCAACTCATTCCCGACCCCTACAACTATTTCCTCGCATCAGGCAACTACATCCTCGAAGTATACCCGTACGAATATCCCGACAGTATTCTTTTCGCGCGCCGTTTCTGCGTGTATGAGGAGCAGACGGACATCGACGCCACCGTCATCAAGCCTAGCGGCGCCTACGGAAATATAAATCGCGACAACGAGGTTGATGTCGGTATTACGCCACGCAGAGGTAGTTTTCTCAGTCTTCAGGCCGACTACTATCGAGTAGTAGTGCAGCAGAACCGTCGCACAGACCTTTGCCGCGAACTGGCATTCAGCGGCTATAGCGGCAATACCATACGCTATGACTGGCAGGCTGCCAATGTGTTCCCCGGAGGCAACCATTTTCGCTACTTCGACCTAAGCAACCTATGGGCCTCAATGTATCACGTCCAGAAAATAGAGCAATGGGGCGGCGAAACCTTTGCTTTCCTGCAACCCGAAGAGAATCGTTCGCGCAAAGTGTATACTCAGTACAATAGTCTGAACGGAGGTATGAAGACCAACATACGTGACAGAAACAACCCTCAAATCGAAGCCGACTATGTATGGGTTAACTTCAGCCTTCCTCTTGAGCGTCCTTTCCTTGACGGCAACGTGCACATTGTAGGCGAACTGACACAATGGAGTCTTGGCGACAACAGCCGAATGGAATGGAATGCAAAATACAAGGCCTACACCAAACGTATGCTGCTCAAACAGGGTTACTACTCCTACCAACTGCTATTTCTGCCTACCGGTGAGAATGAAGCCCTTACAGCAACCCTTGAAGGCGACCACTACGCTACACCCAACGTTTACACGGTTTATGTCTATTACCGCAGCCCCGGAGCCCGCTACGACCGCCTCGTAGGGCTGCGAAGAGTCACCAATGCACGATAATCAATACGCGGCACGACCATCAGCGAAGCCCTCACTATGGTGATGAGCAGCAATGTGATGTAATCTGTATAAAAGATAAATCATTGTAAAACCTTCAGCACCCTCTTTGTTGACGGGGTAACGGAGGCCGTTGCCGATGCACGAAGCCCAACTACCCAAAGAATCGTGCCGTCGACATCACAAAGAATCCACGTGGATTCCTTTTCGTTGAGTGAAAGTTTGAGGTCGGAAAAAAGGTCGCTGACCAGTCGACTGCCTTTCATTCCAAAAGGAGTAAACCTGTCACCGTTGCGCCAATGGCGGAGAGTGAGAGGCTGCTTGACTTTGTCAAAATCAAACCAAGCCTCATTGCGTCCAAGCCGAATAGCACCATCGGGACGGTCGCAAACCTCAAAATGCAGAGGTAAAGGCAAAGCAGAATTCTGTCTATCGAGACTAACAATATATTCACTCTGTCGGGACGATTCTGCCGAATATGGAAAAATCAGCAACGATTTACGGTCTTTGACAATACGGTGGGAAGACGAGAAGAACTGCTTGCCGCTCTGCGAATCCAAAGACTTTGAAATCTCACCGACGACCACCGACGAGAATCCAAACGGGCGCAAGATTTCGAACAAATAGGTGGAAAGTGGTGAAAGTGCGCGCAGTGTTTGAATATCAACAGCATATCCGTCACCGTAAGGCTGAAGCATAGTTCTCCTGACGTGCTCGATTTCTGATTGATAAATTTGTTCAGCTTCTGCTATACGGGCTATATTGCTCTGCATAACTGTATCAAACGATGGCGACAGCTGTCGCATCAAAGGTACCAGCTGGTGACGAATACGGTTGCGCATATATAGGGTCTGCGAGTTGGTGTAATCCTCGACATACTCCAAATTATGCTTACGTATGTATGCGTCAATTTCGTCGCGGCCGAAGGGCAGCAAAGGACGTACAATATTGCCGTTGCGCAGCGGGATGCCGTGAAGTCCGGTGATGCCAGTACCCCGCAGAAGATTGATAAAGAAGGTCTCGATAGCGTCGTCGCGGTGGTGGGCAGTGGCAATAAGGTCGTAGCCATTGGATTGACGCTGCTGTTCAAAGAATTCGTAGCGGAGTTTGCGTGCTGCTTCCTCAATGGAAAGCCCTTCGGCACGAGCGTATGCTTCAGTGTCGAATGGTGCTACAAAACAGGGCACACCGTAGTTGTTGGCCAAACGGCGCACAAAGGCCTCGTCGCGATCGCAGTCACCAGGCCGCAGATGAAAGTTGCAATGGGCTATGGCAAAAGGAATGTGAGCAGATGCAATCAAATGACACAGGGTCACCGAATCGCGGCCGCCGCTGACAGCAAGGAGCACCTTCTGCCCATCGGCAAACAGGTGCTCCTCTTGGATGAATTTATTGAATCGCTGTTGCACTATCGTCAGCGTTTCATTACCATCTTGCGCATCAGACGATCGCCGTCTTTCTCGATACCATAGTAGTAGACTCCTGACGAGAGGTGGGTATCGCCAAAGTTGATTGAGTGATCGCCCGACGAATAGAACTCCTCGCTCTGGTATACCAGTCGACCGAGTTCGTCCATAACGAAGAAGCGTACATCGCCCGAGGTCGGTAGATAGAAGTCGATGCGTGTGCTGTTATCGAACGGGTTGGGATAGTTCTGCTGCAGAACCATACCATTAAACTCGGAAACCAGAGGTATGCCTTCAAAGTAGTTCTGTACCTCTACACGTGTGGTATGGTCATTAGATGTATCAGCGTCTGCGAAACAAGTAGCCCTACCATATCCAGTGTAGGTACGAGTCGAGCTCTTAGGAATTTTCTTCTTGTACTCGATAGTGATATACTGGCCCGGCATAATTGCACGATTTACTTGAATCTTACCCAGATTAACGCCGTTGATTACACCTTCACACTTGACACCCTGGTCTTCACGAGTGATGATATTACCATAGTTCTTGACCTCAATACGCACTCGGCAAGAATCGGTACGATTCTCTTCGACTAGGACACGTATCGGGCGCAAGTCGACATACATCGGTGAAATGATATTCGTAGTGTCATTGGTCTGGTCGTTATCCTCTGCTGCCGACACATAAGCTGTAAAATATTTATAATACTCATCGTGACGCGGGAGTTGTTCATCAAACTTGTAGCACAGGCGGCTCAGTGCAGGCAACGGAGTGGGTGCGCTATAAACAATCTCACGACGGGTTGAGGTGTCATTGTAATACCAGAAACCTATCTTGAAGTTGTTGACAGCACGAGCTCCGACATTGTCTATGACAACAGCGACCATCACTTTGTTATGGACTGTTGTATCAAGGACAACCTCGACTGCCTTGAGGTCGGTAATAGCCGACATACCCTCTATACGTTTAACAATGGTGTCATTGAACAGATAGTCATCGTCGGGCATTTCCACGTATGCCATCAGGTCCATATAACCCATTGAAGCACGGAATTTCTGTTTGAAGGAATAGTTGAGGAATTCGAACGACTGCAGATCATGACCCAGGATTTCATTGAAGTTGATTTGCTCGGTGACAGTGAATGTATTATTGTAGACGTATGTCACAGATGTACTAGACACCGGTGCCTGACCATAGTTACGAATACGCATATTAACCTCGATAGAGTCGCCTGCGATAACACGGTCGAGCGGACTCATAAACGAAACCGCACCCATATCGTTGTCAAGCGGCGAGAGATAGAAATCTTTACAGATTGAGTCATTGTCCTGATACATATCCATATTGACAGTAGTGAAAGCACAGATCTGGAATGTATCGGGGAAGTCGTTCTTAACTATGAACGGAGTTGCGAACTCATAGAAATCTGTAGCGCCCGGCAACAAACCCGTTTGACTGGTATACACACCTGTACGCGACAGGTGGACACCGTATGGCAGATAAGCCAATTCCACAGAGTACAGAGTGTCGAGACCGTAATTCTTAATAACTACACGCGGACGGATGGTCTGTCCAAACTTAGGATGGGTTGGGTGAGTAATGGCAATAATACCGACATCGATATTACGACGGGCACGTCCAACGACAAAGTTATCAATAGCAATACCGTCGCAAGAATTAGAGCCCGATTCAGCCTTATAGACCAAGCGGAGCTGCAGACGCTGCTGGAAGTCACCGCCAATGGTGTTGAGTGAGAAACGATGGTGGATATAACTATATCCCGGACTTACGCTATCCCAAGACGTACCTGAGTTGTACCACAGTGAATCATTGCCCGAACCAACAGTGACCCAGTGACCCAAATAGTCACAGAACTCAATACGGGCAAGGTGACCCTCAGCCATATCCCTTGCCACCCAGAGCTCGAGAGTGTCGGGACGAATTGTATGGATGTCAAATATCGGTGTATAAGCATAACTTACATTACCAGTATTGAAAACATTGACATATCCATTCAGATTGGTTGCAAACACATTAGAGTCACTTACACAAGCCATAATGTTTGGCTTGTTTGAGTGACCGCGCTGCCAGAGGTTCTGTGAGAACGGAGTATATCCACGCGGTACGAACCACTCGCTCAGACCTTCAAAGTCATCACTGAAGACAAGGTCCTTGATAGGAGCACGATAATACTGGTACAATAGTGTATCGTTAGCCGTCAATGTGTCGCCCGGTGTGGAAACGGAAATATGGACATTAGTAACGCCAAAGTCGAATACACGTGCAGGCAGGTCGACAACTGCACTATGACCCGGTTCTAGGGTGCCGTTCCACTGAATTGTACCCGACTGATTGCCATATCTGGGATTAATGAATCGGTAATTAACCGAGACAGCATCTACAGCAAGACGACCCTTGTTGGCTATCTGGAACGAAACAGTGACAGCGGTGTCGCCGGTAGTTCCTGTATGACCGCCAATATGCTGCTCGCGAGGAGCAACTATACGCGATGCACAAACATCAACATCTACCGGAACATCCTCAATATATAACAAGTAATCGTGGATGCAACCAAACTGACCAGCTGTCTCTGTAGGATCAGTCGGACCAGTGCTATTTTGGTCAACCATAACTCTCATACGCATATAACCTGTGCGGATGTCCTGAGGCAATGAGAAGACAAATCTGCTTGGATTACCAGACTGGATAGTATCTTGATAAATGATCTCTGTATGTGGATAATCATATATCACACTATCATCAGCATTTGCATCCGACAATGTCAGCGGTTCATATTCAAATTCACCATTACGGTTGGCGTCAATCCATACAGTCAACCAACCTTTTGTTGCGTAGTCATTGGCCTTGTCACTGTTACGGCATTCCACAATCATCGTATCAACGGTACCTTTAATTAGATGGAGTGCCCGCAGAGAATTAAGAGCTTGATAAGAGCTGTTGCTCTTTCCACCATAGTCGGGCAATGTTTCAGCCAATGTTTGTGGAGTGCTGATTGCCGAGAGTTGCAAGCTTGCATTGACAAAATTGATGTAATTGTTTCCCGACGGCGACACATCATTGTCAAGTGAACTAAACGCTACGTGCGTAATATCAAGACCTGGTTTGTCTGTAATGTTGGCCTCTGGATATACATTGTCGGGAACAGCATAAAAGTATGAATATTCACGCAATGTGTCGTTGAGACGAACATTCTCATTCGGCATATCCGTCCATACCCTCAAATGATAAGCCTGAGTTGTAGACCAGTTAGGTATACTGATCAAGGAATCAAAACGGAACACATAAACCGAGTCGGGTTGAATTGTTGCCGGGCACACTTCATGAACCTCCTGCAACAGATTGTTAGAATGATTGTAGAACTGGTACACAACAGGGATATTGGATATTGGTTGTGAACCATAGTTGATTATAGCTATCTTGACAGAGTCTTTAGTCATATATACTCTGTTGCCGACAGGCTCAACAACACTAAGTGCAGCCATATCAACAGGAACACGCGGATTGAGATATACGTGTACCGGATTATAGTAACTTGTACAAGCATCACGTAAACTATTGCCGTGTGTATTGACACAACTCAAGAAATAAGTAGAGTCGTAGAAATACTGCGGAGTCTCCCACCAGCAGGAACGTGCATAGTTGCTGGCAGTAAAATATGGAGCCTCGGTCGAGTCACGGTGCCAAAGAATGTTACGGTGAATTGGTGCACCCGTGGGAGGATAGTCCGTCTGGGATGCGAAAATAGTATCCCACGTAGCATAAGGAATATGCAAATCAATGCCTACAGGCGGATTGGGCGTATAATAAGCATTTTTATTAACATAGTTTGTAGTATCGTTCAATGGTTTCTGGTCGTACTGATGCGAAGACCACGTCCTAACACGGACCACGATATCCTTGTCATTTCCTGTCGGATAGAGGTTGGCTGTCTGTTGGAAATCAAGCGTGACTGATGCATTGGGTTCAACGTCGACCGGTATTGTGGCAGTCTCCACAAATGAGACAGGAAGCGTCGGCACAGTTATACCTGGTGTCTGCAGTATTGCTTGTACTCCAATAGGAACAGTCCATCCTGCAGGATATGTCTTACGGCCAACATTTTTCAACTTGATTCCCAAATGTGTATTCTGCAAACGGCATCCCGAACTATCGTAAATCAATGTCTGTTCAGCCATAAAGTTATATGCCGGGTCAAGGAAGAAGTCTTTCGAAAGAACATTGTTTTCTGGCACGCTATCGTTAGCGAGCGGGAAATGGACTACAACTGTCTGGGTGTCAATAACGCCTATCGGCATCACTATATAGTTGGAGTCAATTATATTTGTCTGAGGCAGAACCTCGTCAAAATACCTATCTGACGAACGGAGAGTAGGATAGTTCTCTATCTCTGCCCACCAGTTAAGGTTACTTTCTGTCGATGTACCGTCGTTGGTGAATTTAACCACTACCCAGAGAGTGTCACTTTCAACATTATCGGTAAAACCAGTCACCTGTGTAGCGTATGTCTTCAGACCCGGCTTCAGGATCTCAAGGACACCAGTGTTGTGGTTCTTTCTAATAAATTCGTGAGCGCCCATACAAGGATTAGGAATCTGAGGACGCAGAGTATCGTCGATATCACGCGGTACTTCAGTATTATACTGTGCTCGTTCGCAGAATGTACCAAACGACAAATGCAAGTCATCGTTGGATATAAAATACGGTTTTTCGTTCATCGAATGGTTATCCATACCATTCAATTGTTGCAAATGTTGGAAAGTATCAAGTTCTGCACCGCCCCAGAATGCCAGACGATCTTCAGCCGACGAATAGTAGTCATTGTAATCTGAATTGGCCACATTAGCTGCCAACTGGACATAGAGGGCATATCCAGCACTGATATTCGAGAATATACTATTCATTATATATATATCCGAACTCGTTGTTCCGACATACATTGCCTTCGACGTCCTGCCCTGCGAACCAGTACCGGCATAAACCTGGCAGCTATTGAAATAAGCATTTACCCATGTACTACTGTCAATCGAGATACCTGCCGATGAATTGTTGTTACCACCATTCATCGCACACATATTGTTATGAATATGGCTACGCGTAGCATTCGAACCATTCACGTCAACAACACGTATACCGGTCTTCGCTCCTGTGTAGGTATCTGATAAGTTGACGAAGTTCTGTTCTATCGTAGCAGGACCGTTGTGCTGAGCGACAAATATACCTGTCAAGGCCTTACCATTACTGGTTGCTCCTGTCTTTATATAGTTACGAACTGCCAATACATCATTGACCTTACGCAAATAAATACCCATAAACGTAAAGTTCCTGATAGTGTCGTTAGTGATATATACACCCTCCGAACCATCAAAATCAGGCACCATACTTCTTATTGCATAGTAACCGTTTTCCAGAACGCAGTTATCAATATAAAGAGCATTTACGCCCGATCCGACAATAACACCAGATGCATTGACATTGCTTAAGCCTGCTTTCACACGGATAACATCATTCTTGAAATGCAACTGTCGAGCGTTCTGAATATTTACCACATTAGAATAATTGCCAGTTCCTAAACTCCATAATGTCATCCATTCGAAGTTTACAAAATCGGCACCATCTATATTGATAACATAATTATCGGTATTTGTCGGCGCATAACGCAGAACGACACTGTCTTTATAATCTGGAACACCTCTGAAAGTGACCGTATTCAATGCCGACGAACCGTCTATCGAACCTAAGGTTAATTGCTCAATATACGTACCGGCCTGAACATCAAACACGACGGGACCGTCTATACCGGCATTGTTCAATGTGTCGATTGCAGTGCTGAAATTTGCATAGAGGCCATTGGCTCCGATGCTGTAATTACCAGCACAGAAACGCACATTTACCATACGTGATATGGTATCATTCGACGGGACGGTATCACCTGCCAAATTAACAATAGCACGCAATGCGTGACGTCCAGGTGTGAAAAGATGTTTGGCTATGACGACCGTCTCAGTTTCACTGTTTGCGAGGTTTGTCGTTCTGTTGAACACACCGTGCAGAGTGTCAATCCAATAATCTATTGAATAGGTAGTGAGAGGCAATGTACCCATATTGCGAAGCGTAACCTTAATGTCTGTACTGTCGCAAGATGTAAAACCACCACCAGTTCCGGTTCCACTTCCAGATCCAGTACTATCGACAATTTCCCACGACAAAGCTGCATCTGCCGGAGGTGTATTTGTCACAGTTACATAGATAGGTTTCTTCGGACCTTCGCAGCCGTAACCGACGAAGCCGAACTGGATATCAGGACGGTTGGCCGAACGGGATCCATTGGCAGTGAAATTAACAAGGTCGTTGCTGTCATCATTCTTATATATTACCTTGTTGTTGTTTGATGTACCTCCTGTATAACGGGTCCTGGCTCCTTGCGAAACAACAGGATCCATCGTACGTGTTATCTGAATCACAATATTGTCAGTACCGTTCCATTGGAAAGCACTGGTAAGATTATGTGTTATCCATCCTTTTGCCTGGTTTGACAATGTCAAAGTGTCTACGCTGTAACATTGCGTCACTGGCAACCATCCGTTATTTGCAGTAAATGTAGCCTGCGATGTGGTTCCCATAGAAATCACATAATTTGTTAATGAGAATACACCCGATGGCGACAAAATTGTATCCAGATAGAATGCAATGGTCTGGATTGGTCCTGCCACACAGCCTGCTGCCGAAAGTTCCGCTGCTGTAAATAGATACTGCTCTTTTACATATTTCTTTTTCGGGTTGTACGGCGAAGGATAGCCTGCTGCCGTCTGCATAGTTGCCATTGTTCCGATATGAGTATTTTCTATGCGTGCGCCAAATGTCGACACATAGAATGTATCATCTTCATACATATGACCTGTAGTGTAAACATTGCAGGTATCGATCGGACGCATAAAGCGGTCATACCAAGCCAGTGAGTCTGTCGGCGGAGTGATTGACTGCATAGTAAGAGTTCCGTCATATACCACAGTGTCATATTGTTTTACATTAGCCAATCCAGGCATAAAGAGCGATGTCAGCGAGACACGTACCGTATCGTTGAATCCAGTATTGTCAACATCAACTTTCTCGACCCACACAGTTACATCAAAATCAACCGAAGCCGATGCCACCGTAAAGTCAGGTATGGTGCTGAATGTATAACTGATTGTTGAACTTGCTCCGACTCCAGCAGCCAGTGTATCGCAGCCCGTTTGCAATGCAAGAGCTTGACCTGTATACTGCGGGTGTCCATCAACACGATAATGCATTACAATCTGGCCGCTGGGATATGCTCCGCGGTTGTGAACCGAGACTGTGATTGGTTCCTGTGCCATACCGCATCCACCTTCAAGAACAAGGTTGTCCACTGCCATATCTACATTGGGCAGGTTGACCAGATGGATATGTACAGGTGCAGTCTCACCAAGGCATCCATTGTCATAGTAGCGTATTAGGTTCTTGTTTGGCTTGCCAAGTGTCATCTTGTGTGTATCATCGGCATATTCCCACAGCAAGTTCGACATCGTAAGTGACGCAGGATACTGAGGCCAGCTCTTACGGTACACACCGGCTGTAGGTATACTGTCTATAAGCTGGATGCCTGCACCGAACCACGACGTATTGGGTACATTCTTGCTGGTCCACTGGGTCTGCGTTGTGATATTGTTGATTGCAACGGCATCTTCTATAACACCCCTATGATAGTAAAGGAGACCTATATTTGCAGTTTGCTGCGGGGCATTCATAGTCATCGTAGCCGACAATGTCTTGGTCGAATCGTAATTGCTAAAAGTCCTATATTGCAGCACCAGGCACTCTCCCGGCTGGATAGTGACATTCGGGAATTTATATATTTTATTGTTGTATGCACTTGTGTTGCTGACCATCATTATGGTATCATTCGTCAGGTTGACAGGATAGTCGCCCACGTTAGTAAGCTCAACAGCAACAGCGGTACTGGAATTCATCCACAACGGCATCGGGTAAGTCACACCCGGCTGATTCTGTTTCAGCTGTACCTCGGTTATCTTGACTAGGTCATAATCACGTTTCTGACGAATATAGAATGTCGTGTCGGTATAGAGCGGATCGGTGGTAAAAGTTTTACCCCTCCATATAGGTGTGGTGCTCTCGGGCGATACATACCAGTAAACCTCCGACTTGTGCATCGTACTGGCCGTATACACATTCGAGTACCACGACTGCAGACCGCTTGTAGCTGTCACAACAGCAGGAACACCATAGTCCGAGTTAACACTTATACTGTCGGGTGCAGGTGAATGATAGTGTGCAGTGACCGTCATCAAGCTTGTATCGTTGGCCGGGTTCGGGTCTATTGTCGAAGTCAACCAGGCATATAACATATATGTCGTATCCTCCATACCATTCGTCGGGAAAGGCAGAGTGATATTGGTATTCAATACAATAGTGTCCAAAGCCGGAATAACTCGGTTGATAACCATAGCACCTGAAGCACCGCCAGGAGCTAAAACTCCGGGTGTTGTACTGCGCGAAGCACAAAGCTGTACGCTAGTCGTGCTGCTTGATGGATCAAAAGCATTGACACCACTGTTCTTTATCACCACACGAAGCGGGGCAGCCGACGGAGCATCGCAATATTCATCGTAAGGCTCAAGGAATTCAATAATCTCAAAGTCGTAAGGCAGCGACGAGAACTCGAAGGCACCAAGACACGGAGCCACGGAGTCGCGCTGCGTACCATAAATATCCATCATAACCTCGTTAAAATGTACACCATGACCTTTAACATTCTGACTGTACGAACGCAAGTCGGTGGGTGTGCTGTTCAAGAATGCGGGGTTCACAGCCTGCGAGTTGGCATCGGTCGGACAATGGGTCTGCCAGTTTGCAAACGAGAGGCAGTTGATTCCATCATACTTGTTAAGAAGCGGGCTTTTTGTATAATAGATATTATATCCTATATAATTGGTTGCATCCTCTGTAGGAATATAGTTGAAAGCGAAGTTAACCGTATCATAGCAGGCCACAATGTTGTTATAGAACATACTGTTCTGTAAGATACCTCCACCGAATGTTGCGGCAGCTATACCGCTACGCGTCGGAGCTGTCATCTTCACCGAGTTATGCAAGATCTTGGCATAGTTGGCAGTAATGATATTGAGAGGTGTAGTCAGCATGTTCGAAGTACCATCGTCATTGCTGACAAGCATATTGTTGGCAATGATTGCATATCCGGTCGCACTACCGTACAACTGAGTGGCACCGATACACGAAGCTCCAGAGGTGACATACACCGTATTACGCAAAACTTTGGTCTCACCGCTACAGTCTTGCAAAAGAATAGCGTAGCTCGAGTTGGCGTAGACCTCATTACAGGTATTGCTGTCTACAACGGCATTTATCTGATTACGGATCACCATACTATTGGTACCCTGATTATTGAAAAAGTTACCTCTTACAATACTTCCGTGTGCCATATTGTCCTGTGCCGGACCGACAAGGCTGATACCAATCGTACCGCGGTTGAATGTACATTTGCTGGCTACCAAAGAGTCTGCACCACCGGAGTAGAGCAATGCCGAAGATGCCATATACGACTCCGACATCATACCTCCCTGAACCTCGCCGAATGTACAACTGTCAAACTGGCATCCCACACTATTGGTACCCATACGCACCAAATAAGTAACAGGATTACTTGCTGAGTTCGACAAGAACTGTATATTCTTGAAACGCACGTGATGTGTGCGCTGCAGGTTGACAAGTGAATTGACCAGCAATGTATCGTGCATCGACGACACAAAAGTCACTGCACCCGATAGCGGCTCAAACTTGACGTAGTTTGTTGCCGAAATACCAGGAATGGCCGGAAACGTGTGGGGCAGATAATATCCCGGTGCCAACTTTACTGTTAACGGACCGTCAACACCGCACTGGCTCAAGGCGTAAAGCAACTTCTCCAGCGACTGGTAATCGGGTGTTGAACCACCTACAATACGCGTTCCATGCATCGGGCCGTCGCAGGCAATGAAACGAGTCCACAAAGTATCGTTGAACGGCTCGTGGTCACGATAATGCATCCCTGCCGACAATACAGAGTCGTCAACCCACGCAATCATCTCGTGATAGCCAGGAGCATACGTCTGAGTAGTGTTGATGGTTACGTTCTCTGTGCCACCGCCAAGCAAAGTACCCGTCCAATCATAATATTGATGGGCGCCATTGTCAACGCTGTAATAAATACGGACAGCGTTTATCGTCTGCGCACCATAGTTCTTCAGTGTTACAATCACATTATTGTTTACGTTTGCCACTGCTGGTGTGGTATCGTTGGGATAGCTAAAACCGCTGATACCTGCGTCATACAGCAACGGAACATTGGCATTAGCTTTTAATGTGAAGTTAGGACGATTCTGTGTGTAATCTCCATTGCTAAATAAACTGCCAAACACATCAAATCCATACGAAGCATTAAAACCTTTATACAAGGAACCTTTGCGGAGCACTTGCGGTGTACCTCCGGAATATGCCGGTATCATTCTCACCGTTACTGCCGACGGATCACTACTGGTGTTGTCAACATAAACGGATATTCCCAAGCCCTTACCGGCATAGAAGAAAGTATCCTGCAAATTAATTGTACCCAACGTCTGCGCGTTCTGGGTAATAACCAGCGAAGAGTCATAAACAAGTTTTTGGAAATCTGATGTAAAGTCATTGTTTTGGGTGAAACTAAAGTCCGAGTCGATATTTCTCATCTTAATCACCACTCGGTTGCGCGTCGAGTTGGTCACATTCGCAACCACAGGATATCGTATCTGCGTAATTGCTCCTGCCTGAATCTTATGTGTTCCCTGGGGACCAATACTTGCATCTTTCAGTCCGAAATACTCAGCCATCTCCGCGCTGTCATATACTATCTCACACTTAAAATCTCCATAGTTCGGAAATGGCAACGCATTCGATGTTCCTGTTGCTATTAAAGCAATCGAGTTATTCGACTCCCGGCCTCGGACACACCTGTATTCTTGCCATCTCGTCATATCCGAAGGAAAACTCGTTGCATTGTGGTTCACAGAATTATCCTTACCAACTATACGCCATTTCACAATCGTATCATATCCACAAAACGGAAGATAAGTCTCATAACGGTTTGAATTACCAGCCACCGGTGTCATTATTTTACGGCGCGTTATTCCATCGCTGCCAAGCTGATAGTCTACATATATCGAGTCCGCACACATTCCCTGAGTAAGCGGGGTTGTAAAATCAGCTGCCAAATGCGTGCCACGGCTGTTGGGGTAACGCTCCAGGTCTGGATAATCCGCCATTGTCACCACAGGCAACAACATCGAGTTTGGGCTGCACTGCACCTTGATATTATCAAGATACCAGCCTTGAGTCGTAGCACCGGCATCCGGCCTGCGACCACGCAGACGGAAACGAATCAAGATCTTTCTGTTTTCAAGCGCCTGACCTTGCAACTTTGATGCAAATTTGAATCGTTCACGTTTCCACCAAGTATTATTTACCGTCGTACCCTGCCAAGTCGAATACGACTCTTTCGAGAACGAGTGCATCGACACGAAGTCCGAACTTCCTCCTCCCCAAGTGTTATCATAATAGTCCGAGCCATTCAACGTCGTCCAGTCCGCTTCGTCAATACGGCGAATCTGTATCTGCGCAACCTCCGAAACGCCTATGACCGACGTAGTGGGATTTACATCGCAAATATGCATAAAGTCTAGATAGAAATACTGAAACGAACCATTGTCCGAAAAATCTATCGTATCCAACTGCACCAGAACCTCACCGTTTACCGCGTGCTGAAATTTAAGCGAACGGCTACCCGACGACGCTACCGTCGTCACTGGTGTCGCCGTACCGGTTAAAATAGTGTACGTCTGGGCCTCACCAACTTCAAAGCCTTGTTGGTACTTTGTCACTATCTGACCATGCGCCGTAAACGCCGAAATCAGAAAAATTAGTCCAAGTAGTAATGATACTTTTTTCATATTAATATTTTATATTTTATTCTTTATTAAATATTTACAATCAATCTACATACCACCGCACACAGCAATGGCAGTCTAATTTGAACTTACAAAGATACACAAAAAGTTCATTCTATAAAGTATTTTTTATATTTTTTATTACTAAATAATCATAATTTTAAAATAACATTCTAAATTTCAATACACTACATTCAAATATTATTATCTGCTTAGAAAAACCACATTATGCAAGCCACCTCACACACAACTCTTTTTCAACCTCTACATAATAGACACCAAAAAATCACTTTTCGCTGTAAAAAATCAAAAAAAACACCTATAGGTAGAGTTCATACTCGACTTATAAGTAGATTTTACACCTTAAATAGTTCAGGAAATTAAGTTAAAAAATCATAAAAAATAAAAACCTCCAATAATCGATTGACTATCAGACGTCAAAAAAGTCAAATAACATTTTCTTAAATCCGTCTTCCTCAACCCTTCCTCTGGGGCTCCTCTGGGTCAATTCTAGGTTTACGCATAAAATCCATATTGCCCAAAAAATACTTTTAACTCCCCGGCAAGCTAAACTCTCCTCTGTCGCATCATCTCATACATAAACACTCCAGCCGCTACCGAAACATTAAGCGACTGAACATCGCCGCATATCGGCAAACGTGCCCTTACATCCGACATTTTAAGCAACTCAGTCGAAATCCCGGTATCCTCCGAACCCATAATCAACACCATTGGCTGAGTAAAATCAACTGACAGATAATCCGTTGCACCATTCTCAGTAGCAGCACAAACAGCAAGACCCGACTGGCGTGCAAGGTTCAGCACAGTCTTAAAATTCTGCTCTCTACATATCGGCATTCTCAACAGCGCACCCGACGAGCATTTTATTGCATCTTCGTTGATTTGAGCGCTGCCTCTGTCAGGGACAACAACAGCATCGATTCCTGCACATTCGGCCGTGCGAACTATAGCACCCAAATTGCGTACATCGGTAATATGGTCGAGCAGCAAAATAAACGGCTTCTTACCCTCATCCAGCAAACCTTGTAGCAACTCGGCAAAATCGCAGAACGTTATGGGTGAAATTGTCGCCACAACACCCTGATGATTGCTGTCGGTCATACGGTTCAACTTCTCTGCCGGCACATATTGTACAGGCAATCCCGCCTCACGGATTTTTGCCTTGAGTTCATAAGCCAACTGCCCCTCCAAATTACTCTGCATCATTATCTTGTCTATCTGCTTACCCGCAGCAATAGCCTCCAGCACCGGCCGCATTCCACATACCATCTGCAACTTCTCCTGCTTCTTATGTTTCACGTGAAACGACTGGTTTTCACCCTCTTTCTTTTGGCGGTTATTTTGCACACCACGCCTGTATTCCTGTCCTTTATTTGCTATCATTTTGTTCTTTAATTTATTTCAACTTTCAGCACTTCACTCAATTCCTCCGTCCTTTATTGTTATCTGCCTATCCGACATCTCCGCCAGCTCGCGGTTGTGTGTCACGATAACAAATGTCTGACGGTAATGGTCACGCAGACGGAAAAATAATTCGTGCAATTCTCTCGCATTTACCGAGTCAAGGTTGCCCGACGGCTCATCGGCAAGCACCACAGCCGGTTTGTTCATTAGCGCACGCGCCACAGCCACACGTTGCTGCTCACCACCCGACAATTCCGACGGCTTATGGTCGGCACGGTCAGTCATATTCAGAAACTCCAGCAGCGACATAGCGTCAATCTTCGCCTTCTCCATCGTCAAGCCTCCAATAAGAGCGGGCATACACACATTCTCCAACGCGGTGAATTCTGGCAAAAGATTGTGGAATTGAAACACAAACCCGATGTTTTTGTTGCGGAACCGCGACAACTCCCGCTCCGACAAGGTGGTCACATCAACATCTTTTATTTTCACTTTGCCGCTGTCGGGTCGGTCAAGGGTACCCATAATCTGCAGCAGAGTGGTCTTGCCGGCGCCCGAAGCACCGACAATCGACACTACCTCACCCTCCGTCACCTCAAGACTTACGCCCTTCAACACTTGCAACGATCCATACGACTTGTATACATTCTCTACTTTTATCATATCAATTGCCTTTTAAGCAACAAAACTATTCAATTCTTATACCTTCACACCATTCAGAAACACAGATTCCACCTTGTTCTCGCCGTATGAGTAAGGCATATACTCATAACTGGATATCGGCTTGGTGATATAAAAGTTTGCCTTCTTGCCGACGGCTATGGAACCCACCTCGGCACTAACGCCCATAGCATAGGCTGTGTTGAGGGTAGTGGCGTTCAAAGCCTCTTCGGGTGTGAGTCGATATCTGATGCACGCCATCGAAAGAATAAGCTGCATATTGCCCGAGGGCGACGTACCGGGATTAAAGTCGGAGGCCATCGCCACAGGCAGACCTGAGTCTATCATCTTGCGTGCCGGCGAGAGCGGCAGATTAAGGAAGAATGCGCAGCCAGGAAGGATGGTCGGCATCGTATCGCTGCCTTTCAAACATTCTATTTCTGCATCGCCCATCTGCTCGAGGTGGTCGACGGAGATGGCGCCNNGCGCCATATTTCACACCCACCTGCACACCGCCTGAAATGGCCATCTCGTTGGCGTGGATCTTCGGTCTCATTCCGTATTTAATACCTGCCTCAAGGATTCGCGCGGTATCCTCGACGGTAAAGAAGCCTTGGTCGCAGAACACATCGATGAAATCAGCCAAACCCTCAGCTGCAACTCTTGGGATCATATCGTTAATGACCAAATCCACATAATCCTCTTGATGTCCGCGATACTCCATTGGGATGCCGTGAGCGCCAAGAAAGTTCGACTTGATAGTCATAGGCGAGTTTTCCTTGAGGCGGCGGATGACGCGCAGCAGTTTCAGTTCGCTCTCAGTGGTCAAGCCGTAGCCACTCTTAATCTCAATGGCACCCGTACCCAAACGCATCACATCCTCGAGGCGCTGCCAAGCCATATCGTAGAGCTCGTTCTCCGAAGCCGCCGCCGTGGCCTTGGCCGAGTTGAGGATTCCTCCTCCCCTCTTGGCTATCTCCTCGTAGCTGAGGCCGCGAATCTTGTCGACAAACTCCATCTCACGCGAGTTGGCGTAGACAATATGCGTGTGCGAATCGCAGAACGACGGGAAAACCATCCTGCCCGAGGCATCAATGACTGTATTTGCATTTTCCACCATCCCCTCTTGGAGAGGGGTGGCCGAAGGCCGGGGTGTGTCGAACTCACTCATTGGTCCAAACTTACTGATAATTCCGTCCTCAATGAGCAAATAGGCATCCTTGATTGTTTCCAGTTGAGCCATTTCCTTGCCCTGCTTCCGCAGCATTGGGGTGCTTTCCACACCCACCAACTCCTTGATATTCTTGATTAATGTTCTCATATTTTCATTTTTAAAAAACAGCAACTATATCTCCATCGTTTGCTGGCTTCCGCTTGTCCTAAACTTACCCAAGTGCTGATACGCCAACTGCGTCACTTCGCGGCCGCGAGGGGTGCGCATAATGTAACCTTCTTGAATAAGATATGGCTCATAAACCTCCTCGATGGTGCCCGCGTCCTCACCCACAGCGGTTGCTATGGTGTTCAATCCCACAGGACCGCCCTTGAACTTGTCGATGATGGTCGACAGTATGCGGATATCCATCTCATCCAAACCGTTGCGGTCGACGTTAAGTGCCTGCAACGCATAGCGGGCAATGTCGAGCGTGATGGTGCCGTCGCCCTTGACCTGTGCAAAATCGCGCACACGGCGCAGCAGCAGATTGGCGATACGCGGAGTGCCACGACTGCGACGGGCAATCTCGATAGCCGACTCACTGGTAATCTTTACGTCGAGCAGCGACGCCGAGCGGTTCACAATCTTCGTCAACGTCGGAGCGTCGTAGTATTGCAGACGGCAGTTTATGCCGAAACGGGCGCGGAGCGGAGCCGTGAGCATACCCGAGCGGGTTGTAGCGCCAATCAGCGTGAACGGTTTCAGATTAAGCTGCACGCTGCGTGCTGCCGGCCCCGACTCAATCATAATGTCAATACGGTAGTCCTCCATCGCCGAATAAAGATATTCCTCAACTATCGGCGACAGGCGGTGGATTTCATCAATAAATAGCACATCGTTCTGCCCTAGCGAAGTTAGCAATCCCGCCAAATCGCCAGGTTTGTCAAGCACAGGTCCCGACGTCATTTTCATATTCACTCCCAGCTCGTTGGCTATGATGTGCGAGAGGGTCGTCTTGCCCAATCCCGGAGGGCCGTGCAGCAGAACGTGGTCGAGCGACTCGCCACGCGTCTTAGCCGCCTGCACATAGATGCGAAGATTGTCGAGCACCTGCTGCTGTCCGGCAAAATTGTCGAACAACTTCGGGCGCAACGCCTTCTCAACCTCGCGTTCCCGTGCACTCTGGCTGTTTCCAGTAGGGTCTAAATTATCGTTCATTATCCAGTTTTTATCAAAAAGATTGAATTTGCAAAATTACAAAAAAAAAAGCATTCTGCAATAATTATTTCTCCCTATCATTTTTTACGTCCATTTTTTGTAACGTTTCTCTAGGTCAATTCTGGGTCAACTCTAGGTCAATTCCCGATCGCTTCCATATCGCCTCTAGGGTGCTTCTAGGTCGCCTAAGGGTGAGTATTATATCTTCAAATAGATATTTTTTACATAGTCTTACAATATTTAAAAGAAACCTACGTTAAATATTTTAATTACACACGTAATAATAGAGAACTTATGAAATCAGTAATCGTTGGTACCGACTTTTCAAAAGGGTCATACGTGGCACTTGAAATCGCCGTTGATATTGCTAATCAGCTAAAAACCGGCATCAGACTTCTATGGGTCAAAAAAGAAAAAAAACTCCTCACAGGCGACCAGATGGAAATGACCGCCCATCTGGCGGAAGAGAAACTTGTGCAGCTTTGCGAGCAACACCGCCCCAACCTCAAGCACGGCGATATCACCTTCGACATCCTCAGCGGCAAAGTGGCTAACTGCATCGCCGAAGAGGCACGCAAAGAAGACTCGCCTATGATTGTCATCGGAACCAACGGCGCATCAGGATTCGAGAAATACTGGATGGGCAGCACCGCTGTTCGCATCGTGCAGGAAGCCCCCTGCCCCACACTCACCATCCGCGAAGGATTCAACTTCCACAAAAAACTGGACAACATCGTCGTCCCAATCCGCATCAATGCCAACTCACGCCAGAAAGTGGCTCCTGCCGCACAGATGGCACGCATTTTCGGCTCCCATGTTTACATCCTCGGACTTATCGAGACGGCTCAGGATGCAATGACTCTGCGCACCTATCTCAAACAGGTCGAAGACTTTTTCATAAAAGAGGGTATCCCCTGCTCCAAATGCGGCCGACGCTACGAGAATTACTCAAAGACCGTGCTCGACTACGCAGCAAGCATCGACGCCGACCTCGTGGTCATCAACACCGAACAGGACCGACTGCTGGCACGACTCTTCCTCGGCACCAACGCTCAGCAGATAGTGCACCATTCGCAAATCCCCGTACTCTGCATACATCCCGAAGACATCGGCGACATTGCAAGATAAAGTATACGGTTTTTAAGTTTAAGGTCTAAAGAGGACTATTGAGATGAGCGACACTATAATCATTGGAGCCGGCGCCGCAGGAATGATGGCGGCATACGCCGCCGCCAAACGCGGCAAACAAGTTCTGCTACTCGAAAAAATGGATCAGCCGGGACGCAAACTGCGCATCACAGGCAAAGGCCGCTGCAACCTCACCAACACAGCTCCACTCAAGGATTTCCTGACACACATAGGCTCTGATCCTCGCTTTATGCGAAACTCTTTTTCCGCCTTCTTCAATACACAATTGATGGAATTGTTCGAGTCTCTCGGTGTACCCCTCATCGTTGAGCGCGGCGACCGAGTCTACCCTAAAAGCGGCAAGTCGCTCGACATCTTTCTGGGTTTGGTTCAAGCTCTGGAGGCTATGCCTAATGTGGAAATACGCAAGAACACTCGTATTGTGTCGCTTATCATCGAGGACGGCATCGCCCGCGGCGTACGTTGTGCCGACGGCACTTCTCTGCGTGCCAACAGCACCATCATCGCCACCGGTGGTATGAGCTATCCTCTTACCGGCTCAACAGGTGATGGCTACCGCTTTGCCGAACTCGCCGGACATACGCTATCTCCTCGCTACCCCGCATTGGTTCATCTTGACTGCGAACTGAAAATACAGCAGGAACTTATCGCCTTTACTCTAAAAAACGTGCGCCTCACTATGACCAAAGCCAACGGCAGCAAAATCAGCGAACATTTTGGCGAAATGACTTTCACCGAAACAGGCATCGGTGGACCTATAGTATTGTCTGCCAGCCGTATGGTGACGGCTCACATTCATAGAGGTGAAACGGTTATAGCCCACCTTGACCTAAAACCGGCTGTGGAAACAGCAACTCTCGACAAGCGTCTCATCAACGACCTTAACAGCAACGGCACCCGGCTTTTCCACGATGCTTTACGTCTATGGCTGCCTGCAGAACTCATTCCTCTGGCTCTGCAGAATCTGCATATCGAATACTACAAAAGGCTCAACCAGATAAACGGCGACGAACGCAAACGACTGCTAAAATTCCTAAAGGATTTCTCCTTCCAATTGACGGGTACAGGCAACTTCGAGGAAGCAATTGTAACACAAGGTGGCGTCAGCCTCAAGGAGATTAACCCCAAAACGATGGAATCGCGCCTCGTCAAAGGTCTTTATATAGTGGGCGAAGTGCTTGACCTCGATGCAGATACTGGTGGTTACAATCTACAGATAGCATTCACCACCGGCTATGCCGCCGGAAGCAACTGCTGACAATCATGAAACGAAAAAAACTGCTATTCTGCACTTTCTGCATTTTTGCCTTTTGTGCAACCGCACAGGTGCGACCGCAACGGATCGTTGTAACAACCGACCGACTGACAGAGAGTGATATGTATGCTGCCCAGCAACTGCAATCTATGCTGAAAAAAAGTGGCTTAAACCTCTATATTGTATCGCGTTTAGACGAGCAGCCGCAGTCAGGAAGCATCTATGTCGGCGACTGCCCCTACATCTACACCGACGACCTTCATAACTGCGGCTACGCTTTGTTCGGCGATGGCAACTGGTTTGTTCTTAGCGGACAAGGCCAAAATGGTACGCTGTATGCCGTCTATGACTTCCTTGAACGCTACTGCGGCTTTCGACTATATACACCCGATGCTTTGATTGTGCCGGATCTAAAAGACTTTACTCTACCAAAGGACACCGTTATCGAACGACCTGCCTTCGCTTACCGCGAGGTTTCGTACTACTACCCAAATCATAGTCAACTCTATGCCGACTGGCATAGGCTTCACACCGAACTTGATCGCGAAGCTCTTTTCGGTATGTTCGTCCATACTTTCAATAAGTTGCTGCCTCCTAATTATTATTATGACCGCCACCCTGAATGGTATTCGCTAAACAACGGGCACCGCAGTCGAGACGGACAGCTATGCCTCACCAATCCCGAGGTTTTTGACAGCCTTTGTGCAAGTTTGGCAGAATGCATTTCCAACGTTCCCAACAAGAAGATATGGTCGGTATCGCCCAACGACAACTATAATGCTTGCCAATGTTCTGAATGCCTGCGCAGCGATAGCCTTTACGGAGGTCCTACAGGGACCCTGCTCAACTTCGTGAACAAGGTTGCCCGCCGCTTTCCCGACAAAACCATCTCAACCCTCGCCTATCAATACACACGGTCCGCCCCGAAAAAAATGGCAGTCAAGCCCGACAGCAATGTCAACATTATGTTCTGCTCCATCGAGTGCGGCCGCGAGGAATCGATAGCCACCAGCCCCAATGAAGCATCGTTCCGTAAGGATATGAGTGATTGGAAACAACTGACCGACAACATCTTTATGTGGGATTATGTTGTGCAGTTCCGCAACTTCTGGAATCCGTTTCCAAATATCCACATCCTTCAATCCAACTTGCGCTACTTCCGCGACAACGGGGTGCAGATGATGTTTGAACAAGCTACCGGCTTTTACAACAAGACATCGTGGATGGAGCTTCGCAACTACCTTATCGCCAAGCTGATGTGGAATCCTGATATCGATGTCGACTCGGTGATTACCGACTTTTGCAACGGCTACTACGGCACCGCTGGCGTTTACATCAAGGCCATAATAGACACAATGACCGCCGAGCTTGTCAAATCAGGAAAACGCCTTGATATTTACGGATATTCCATAGATGGGATAGATGGCTACCTTTCAGACAAGAATATGCACCTTTACCGCGAACTGATGCGTCAGGCTTTTGCCGCAACAACCGATAGCGTCATTCATTCTCGACTGCGCTATTTCGAGATGTCACTCGACTTTGCCACCATCGAGCTAGCCACTTGCGGCGGTGAGCTAGAGGAATTATTTCCCAATGGCGAATTATTTGAAAAAGTTGACAGCCTTGTCGTTCTGACTGATTGTATGACAAAAAGTCTCAACAGATTCGGTGTTAAGCAGATGATGGAGATGGGTATTTCCCCCGACGAATACGGAAAGGTTATTGAACGCTATCTCTACAAGACCTACAGTTATGGCAATGCCTATTTCCGACCTGTTACATTGCGCAAGCAACCTACTGAACCATACACCTGCGATGGCGCCCAATCGTTGACCGACGGAGCCGGCGGCATAATGGATTACCGCTACTGGTGGCTAGGATTCTTTGGCGACACACTTGACGCCATCATCTCACTTGGTGCCACCGATACGGTCAACAAAGTAAGTATGGATTTCTATTTCTATCCGCTATCGTGGATATTTTTGCCGCAAAACATAAGCTACTATATTTCAAACGACAAGAAACATTGGAAGCAGATAGGCAACTACCATCCTGATAATCCCGAGATACTCGCCACACCTATGATCAAGACTTTTACAACAACTTTGGATAAACCGACCAAAGCAAAATACTTGCGTGTTGTAGCGACTCCTCTACCAGAAATACCCGCCTGGCATCGCGCCGCCGGCAAATCAGTATGGATTTTTACCGACGAAGTGGTGGTGGAATAATCATCCTACCGTAGTATATGCATTAACAAGGTGCTTAATCTGTGGTTCCTGACCTTTTATCACTATGGAGATAATATCAAACCGGGCCTCTTCGGTACGGTTGTTTTTCAAAACGTAAGCATTCGCCAACTTGATATACGAGCGACGTTTCTGGTTTCCCACAAAATCTTCCGGCTCACCATATTCCTCACAGGTGCGAGTCTTGACCTCCACAAAGACAATCAGATTATCTTTGTACGCTATGATATCGGCTTCCAGTTTGCCGATTCGCCAGTTCGTTTCCAGAATCAGATAACCTTGCTGCTCCAAATACTCTCGCGCTAGCGTCTCCCCTATCTTACCTAAATCATTATGCTTAGCCATTATTGAACTCCTCCAACGCTATCGTCGCCTCCTCCCAAGCCGACATTCGCTCTTCCAAACTGTTTTTCAACTGCTGATACACAGCATAAAAATCAGGGTCATTTGTCACTTCGGAACCGCCCGATGCAAGCAAAGCCTCTTTTGCAGCAATCTGTTCCTCCAACTTAGATATTTCCTTTTCTATACGCTCCACATTTCCGCGCAACTTACGTTGTTCCCGTTCACGCTCCTTCGATTGCTGATAATTTAGCTTGTTCTGCGAAATCGTTTGCGATGCAGCTACAGTTGCTTGCTTCTTAACCTTGTCAAGATCCTTCAAGTGCTCCAAACGGCGGTATTCCAAGAACTCAAAAATATCACCCTTGAACTCATGTACAGCACCATCGCGAAACTCAAACAACTCATCTGTAAGCCCTTGCAAAAAATCACGATCGTGTGATACAACAATTAGCGTGCCCGTATATTGCAGCAACGCATTCTTCAGGATATCCTTTGAATCCATATCCAAATGGTTGGTCGGTTCATCGAGCACAAGGAGGTTGCAAGGGGTAAGCAGAAGTTTGGCTAATGCCAGCCTTGCCTTCTCGCCACCCGACAACACCTTGACTTTCTTTTCTATATCATCATTATCAAAAAGGAATGAGCCAAGAATATTTCGTATTTTAGGACGTATGTCGCCTACGGCAGCATCGTCGATTGTCTGGAACACAGTCTTCTCACCATCAAGCATAGCAGCCTGATTTTGGGCATAATAACCTATCTGCACCTGATGTCCTAGCTTGAATAATCCTGTATAATCGTTCAATTCGCCGACAATAATCTTTGCCAGTGTCGACTTGCCCTCGCCGTTACGACCTACAAAAGCCAATTTGGTGCCGCTCGTAACAAGAAAATCAACATTGTCAAATACTTGGTTATCACCATATGCTTTGCCAAGATGCACTGCCTCAAGCACAATCTTACCACTATGTGGGGCTGGCGGAAACTGAAAATGAATACTTTCCGTCGAAACCTCGTCAACCTTAATTTCCTCCATCCTCTCGAGCATCTTGAGTCGAGATTGCACTTGCTTCGACTTGGTTGCCTTATAGCGGAATCGTTCGATAAAAGCCTCTATCTGAGCCACCTGACGTTGCTGATTGGTAAGCGAAGCCATCTGCGACGCACGTCTCTCCTGCATCTGTATAACATATTCTGAATAAGGCACCTTATAATCATAAATCTTGCCTGCAGTAATCTCAATGGTACGCTTGGTAATATTGTCGAGAAACGTGCGATCGTGCGACACAAGTACCACACCGCCAAGATAGGTGGTCAAATAATTTTCCAGCCATTGTATCGATTCTATGTCGAGGTGGTTGGTCGGCTCATCCAGCAACAGGAAATCAGGACGTTTCAGCAGCAACTTTGCCAACTCCACACGCATCTGCCAACCTCCGCTAAACTCTGCCACAAGACGTTCGAAATCACTGTGGCGAAAGCCAAGACCCAGCAAAACCTTTTCCGCCTTCTCTCTGCGATTGCCGCCGCCAAGCATTGCAATTTGCTCTGTAACCTCATTGAGACGACTCAACAAACGTTCATAGTCAGAAGACTCATAGTCAGTGCGCTCAGCGACCTCGGCGGACAGTTTTTCTTGCTGCCGCTCTAACAAATCTATTTGTTCAAAGGCAGTCATCGTCTCCTCTATCACCGTCCCGATGCTGTCAGGCACCATCTCCTGTGGCAGATATCCGACCGTTTGACCTGAGGCAATGACGATAGTGCCCGTTTCTGGTTCCTGCTGACGGCAAAGGATTTTCAACAGCGTCGATTTGCCAGCGCCGTTCTTGCCGACTAGACCGATACGGTCGCGGTCGTTAATATTGAAAGTAACATTATCGAACAGGTTTACACCCGTAAACTGCACTGAAAGATTATTGACGGAAATCATACTGTCACTACTCACAAAAAAAGGCGAACATAATGTCCGCCTTTAGCATTCATCTTAATCAGAAACCGTTCGGCTAAACAGTTCTTTCCACTATTGGAGCTGGAAATCCACGGGAAGTGTGAACTCTGTACGGACAGCCTTACCGCTCTGCTTGCCAGGTTTCCACTTAGGCATCGAGTTGACAACACGGAGAGCCTCCTTGCCGCAACCACCGCCGATTTCACGTGCGATGGCAGCCTTGGTGATGCTGCCGTCCTTCTCAACCACGAAACGGATGACAACCTTACCGGTGATGTTGTTATCGCGAGCCATATCGGGATACTGGATGTTGGAGTAGAGATACTTGTAAAGTGCTTCCTCACCACCGGGGAAACTAGGATATTCCTCGACGAACACGAAGATTTCCTCTTCCTCAACGGTCTCCTCAGCTCCGACATTCGAGATAACAACCTCTTCCTGCTGTCTGTTGGCGTCGTCACCAGCATCGACAACACCAAGCTCGTTGGTAAGCTCAGCGTCGTTGTCAACCACTTCAAGTTCAGTAGTAACCTCCGGTTCGGGCTGTTCGGGCTCGGGTTCCGGCTCGTTCTGCTGTTCTTCCTCGGTATTGAGGATTTCCTCCTCCATTTCGGTGCTGACCATCTGTGTAGCAAAAGCACTATCTTTCTTCTCTGTGCTTCTCAGATTGAAGGCAACGAGCACAAGGGCAAGAATTGTCACCAAACCTATCTCAAGGAATAATCCTTTCTTTTTTTCAAGGTCTGCTTTCTGCGATTTTTTTGCTTCCATATTACTAATTTTTAATTATTTACTATACTTTTTCCACGATTGGAAACCCTTCCTTTCGCACTGCTAAATTACAACTTTTTTTTCATTTATCAACAATTGATTGTAAAAAAAATTTCATTTAATAATAACGCGACATCAAATCCATTGAAAAACAAGAGGTTTTATTATATCTTTTTCTAAAACCTTTTTATATCCAAAAGCCAAACATTTTTATGCATAAGGATAACGTTGACCTAGCGTTGGGATAGCGTTGGGGCTATTGTGGACAATAGGACAATGATGGCCTTCTATTCATTATTGACACCGTAGCCGAAGAGGGCAAAGTCTCCACGCAGGGGGTCATCAGGAAAGACAGAGGTAAGGGTTGCCGTAAGGCGACGGGCAGAGCTCATCGAGGCTGAAGAACAAGGCAAAAGGCCAAGCCTCACCGACTGACTGACGACATGGGTGTCGAGAGGCATTATCAGCGAGCGCCGATCGATAAAGTCGGACCATAAGCCCAAATCGACAGGCGAACCACTACGCACCATCCAACGAAGGAACATACATACGCGCTTGCAAGCGGATTGTGTGTCTTTTGGCACAACGACACTTACTCCTTTCGAGGCATAATATGAACTTATGGCTTGAACTGCTCCGAATCCATCAGACGCACAACTGCGGACATAGCCGCCTATGGAACCAAAGTCAGCGAGTAGTTGTTGAGTAGCACAGAGGAAATTGTGCATACAATCGTTGTTGTAGAGACGGTAAAAACAGCTGGTGTCTCCTGAACAAAACTGTTTTTTGAAACCACCATTGCGCACCCAGTTATATACATCGCCGCCGGACCAATCAAGCAGTTGCGCAATCTTAGGCATAAACTGCTTGCGGCTACCGTAACTGAGACAGGAGGCAAGAAATGCCATAGTCTCCTGATTCTCAACACCCGATACTTGATGCATCCAAAATGAAGGGTCACCGTCGAGGAATGCCGCCGTCTCGTACTGGACAGCATACCGAATAAGCATCTCCCGTGTAGCGTCTGTTGCAACAACATCTTTCATACTACTTTATTATGCGATAATAGTTCTCTTTGCGCGGACGTGCAGGGGGCAATGGTTTGGCAGAATAACCGAGAGCGATGCTGCCGACGCCTATCAAACCATCAGGTAATCCGAATTCACGCATCAAATAGCGGCCTTCATCAGTAGCAAACATCTCACGCTCGCGGTTAATCCAGCAAGATCCAAGACCTATGCTGTGTGCCGCATTCATCATATTGCCCAGCACCAGCGAGGCATCGGGAATACCGTTGGCCCACTTCTCGGGATTGGAGGCGAAGACCAGCACAATGGTCGGTGCATCATAATACGGATTGGTGTCGGTGCCCATTACAGCAGCGTTCATCCGCACCAGTTTTGCAATGATGTCGGGATTCTGCACAGCCACAATCCAGGGATCCTGATAGTTCATACCCGTGGGGGCATAAGTGCCGGCTTCAAGGACCGCCTTGAGTTCCTCGTCTGTGATTTGTTCCGATTTGTAGGCCCTTACGCTGCGACGCTGGCGAAGTGCCTTTAATATCTCATTGTCCATAATTATTTGTTTTTTGAAGAGTTGATTTGTTCAATAGAACAATACATATCATTTGTCCCTTTTAACTCCCCCTTTTACTTCCCTTTTAACTCCCTTTTTAACTCACCCTTAATCCAATGCATCTTCGATTATCATTTCGTAAAGTTTGGCGGTGGAGATGCCCATAGCACGCGCCTGCTTAGGCACAATACTTTCGGCACTCTGACCTGGTATAGTGTTGACTTCTAGAAATGTAAGACGCTGACGTTCTTCGTTGTAAATATAGTCAAAACGCACCACACCGCGACAATCCATCAAGTCGTACAGTTTGGACGACACATTCTGAATTTCTTCAGCAATTTCAGCATCGACCTCGGCTGGTGTCACCTCGTTTGAGAAACCATCATATTTGGCTTCATAATCGAAAAACTCATGACCGCCCAGAGGAATGATCTCTGTAATGGGGAAAACATATTTTTTACCTTTGATTTTCATCACACCACAATCGAACTCGCGTCCCTGCACAAATTCCTCAATCAACACAGCCTCATCCTCGGTGAAGGCTTCCTCAATGGCAGGCATCAAGTCTTCAGCACGTTTCACTTTGGTCGTTGCCACACTGCTGCCGCCCGATGCAGGCTTGACAAACAAAGGCAGTCTTAGACGACCAATAACCTCTTTACAATCAATATGCTGACCCCTATAGAAGAGTCTTGACTTGGCGACTTTTACAATATGATAACTGCGTACAACAGCGTTGCAATAACCCTTGTTGAAGGTCAGGGCCGACGTATAGAATCCACAGGTCGTATATTTTAAGCCAAGCAGGTCGAAATAACCCTGTAAAACACCATTTTCGCCGGGATTGCCGTGAATTATAATGAAAGCCAAGTCGAAATGAATCTTCTTGCCTTTGTCGGTCACCGTGAAATCAGCACGGTCGACAGGCAAGTGACTACCATCGTTGGCAAGCCAATACCACTGACTTCGATCAATGTCATTGCCCGTCTTCAGACCGACAACTATCTTATACACATTGTATTTTCGTTTGTCAAGCGATTCATAAACCTGGCATCCGCTGTTGATTGAAATCTGGTGCTCGCCAGAAAAGCCACCCATTACTAATGCTATATTTTTTTTCATCTTTAGTTTATAAGGTTTTAAAGGGTCGTTTCACTTATAAGGATTATAGGGAATTAAGGGTTATTTATATTATTTCTTTATGTATAGGCCTATGCGCGCTGCGTTTGTTTTCCTTTTCTATTTCATCACAGTGAAGAATTGTTTCCTGTGTCATTGTCGCATCCTGAAAACGCTGCCATATAATCTGTTCCGCTACCGGCGAAGGATGAGCCATATCATCTGCGTAGAAACGGTAGTCGCGCAACTCGTCAACTAGAATTTCATATGCCGGGAAATACACTCCACCCACCTCGGCTACAAGATGTTCAATTGCAAGCAGCAATACCGCTTTGCCCAACTGGTTGCCGTGTGCACCATACGCCTGATGACGAACAGGACTGACCGTATATACAACTTTTATTCCGCTTTGTTTCAGACGTTCAACCAATGGTTTCCACATCGATACAACTTCGTCAACCGTAGCAATACGTTTGGTGAAATTGGCAGCAGGCAGTTTGTGACAATTAGCGACAACCTTGCCCGAAGCAGATAGTTCATAATACCACGCCGAACCGAATGTAAGAATCACTACACTGCACGACTTCAGAAAGTTATTTGCAGCGTGGATGGCATCATTGCAGGCGTTGAGACACTCCACTTTGTCGACCGACGAAAAAATGCCGTGATGGAGCCAAGAATGCCACAATCCCTCATACTGCACAAGGCTCTCCTCTCCCATCTCGCTGTTGTCCAGACAACGAGACAAGGCTTCTGCCATCGAAAGCGGGTTATATAGAATCCCGAACGGGTTAACATTGACATCAAAACGAAGATTCTGCATACGTTTACCCATATTCTCCGCGAAGCAAGATCCCATTAGCATAATGTGGTCGCTATGGGAAATTGAGAATCCCAGATGTTCAAGCGGTACCGGAGTATTTAACCTAATCTGATGCACAACACCAACAGTTTATATTTTCTTATTATTGAATGACACATTCTCTATCTCAGGAAGATTCTCAAGAAGATGCATAAACTTGCTTGGTTCAACGCTCATCTCAACCGAAGACATAAATAGCGACATATCGTTTTTTTTATCCTCCACATTGACAGTCAATTTTGTATTACCCCGATTCTGATGAACCAGCTTTTTGAGCCGAGTACAAAAGTCATCATTCAGTTTATCTATATCAATATGGAAATTAATCGTCTTGGTGTATTCGTCCATAACATCGCTAAGTAACATTATTTTAATTATTCTCAGTCTCGGTGCCAGTTTTGTTTCGACACCATCCTTGCGAACCGTCAGTTGAGTAACATTAGCATGGACAAAAATGAAGAGTCCTTTGGCACAGAAGTCTTTGTATTTCACTGCGTCATCACCAAAAAGCCGCATCTCGTACGAACCTTCGTAATCCTCAATAGTCAAGCTGCCGTAGGGACGGCCTGTCTTCTGCGAGATACCCGACATAGCCTCAGTTACAACACCACCGAAACGTACATCCCTACGAACAACAAGCGACTGTAAGTCTGACAACTGTGAAACATTGATATTAACGAAATTTGCCATTTCGTATTTATAGTCGTCCAAAGGATGACCGCTCAGGTAGAATCCAATAACTTCTTTCTCATAGTTGCACTGCTCGACACTTGACCACGGTTCGCAGTCTGGCACAGGCGGATGGTCCTCTGCTTTAATCTCATCCGACATATCAAATATAGACATCTGAGCTGCATTTGCCGCATCTTGCTTACGAGCCTGCCAGCGAACCAGTTTCTCAAGATACGACGGAGAGTTTTCACTATCATTATCTTTATGCATATATTGAGCGCGATGCATACCCTCAAGTTGGTCGAAAGCACCCGATTTGACAAGAACTTCAAGATTTTTGCGGTTCACCGCTTTCATATTGATACGATCCAAAAGGTCGAAAATATCTTTGTATGGTCCGTTTTTCTCACGTTCATCAATAATCACCTGAGCTGCGACTTCACCCATACCCTTGATGGCACTTAATCCGAAACGTATCTGTCCCTTGTCGTTGACCGAGAAATCTATTTCCGACTCATTTACACACGGTGCAAGAATCTCAATCTTATTCTTGCGACAGTCCTCCATCAATTCCGTAACACGCTTTATATCACTCAACGACGATGTCAGTACCGCAGCCATATACTCGGCGGGATAATGCGCCTTCAAGTAGGCCGTCTGATAGGCCACCCACGAATAACAAGTGGCGTGAGACTTGTTGAAAGCGTATGAGGCAAATTTCTTCCAATCCTCCCAAATCTTTTTCAGAATATCGTGGTCATAACCATTCTTTTCTCCGCCCTCATAAAACAAGACTTCCAATTCATTCATCTTGTCTATCTGCTTCTTTCCCATAGCCTTACGCAAGGTATCACTCTGACCTCTGGTAAAACCCGCCAACTGACGCGACAAAAGCATCACCTGTTCCTGATAAACCGTTATACCATAAGTGTCTTTCAGATACTTTTCCATACAGGGAATGTCGTACTCGACAGGTTTGCGTCCGAGCTTGCGGGCAATAAAATCAGGAATATAATCCATAGGACCCGGGCGATAGAGGGCGTTCATAGCAATAAGATCCTCAAAAACATGAGGTTTAAGCTCGCGCAGATATTTCTGCATACCAGCCGATTCAAACTGGAAAGTGCCCACCGTGTTGCCGTCACAGAACAACTGGTATGTAAGTTCGTCATCAATCGGAATATGATCTATATCTATCTCAATACCATGGTGTTTCTTGATATTCTTAATAGCATCCTTGATGATTGACAAGTTCTTAAGTCCCAGAAAATCCATCTTGATAAGCCCCACATTCTCAACCACGTGACCATCGTACTGAGTTACAAGCACATCTTCGCCTGAATCCTTATCCTTTATGGTACACATTGGGGCAAATTTTGTAAGATCGTCAGCACCAATGATAACACCGCATGCGTGAATTCCCGTCTGACGGTTTGTATCCTCTAGTTCCTCGGCGTATGTCAAAACCTCTTTGAGCGCACTATATGGAGTCTCCATCATCTTACTATTATCCGGACCCTCCATAATACTTTTCAGCTCAGGCACATATTTGTAACAATTTTTAAGGTTAACCTTCGGTGACTTGTTGTTTTCGTCTTTCACATTATCCGGAAAACTGCGGTCAGGAATATAGCTTTTAATCTGGTTTACAACACTCAACGGTATCTTCTGAACACGTCCCACATCGGCTATTGCTGATTTGCTTGCCATCGTGCCATAGGTTATGATATGTGCCACCTTTTCTTTGCCGTATTTCTCAGTAATCCAATCCAAAACCTTGCCACGGCCAGCATCGTCGAAGTCAACATCTATATCAGGCAGCGATATACGATCAGGATTAAGGAAACGTTCAAACAGCAAATCATATTTCAACGGGTCTATGTCGGTAATCCACAGACAGTAAGCCACAACGCTGCCTGCTGCCGAGCCTCGACCGGGACCAACGCTGACACCAAGTTCCTCGCGAGCGCCGCGTATATAGTCGGCTACAATAAGGAAATAGCCCGGGAAACCCATCGTCTTGATGGTATGCAACTCAAATGTAATGCGTTCTATTTGCTCATCCGACAATTCATCGCCGTAGCGTTTTTTTGCTCCTTCCCACACCAGTTTGGCAAGGTAGTCTGCCTCGAACTTAATACGGTACAATTTGTTATAGCCACCCAGCTTTTCAATCTTCTTTTCGGCAGCCTCCTGGCTCATAACCACCTCACCTTTCTCGTTGCGTGTAAACTCGTCAAATAGTTCTTGCTCGGTTATCCTGCTGCGATACTCATCCTCGTTGCCAAATTCAGCCGGAATAGGGAATACCGGCATAATTGGATCGGAATCAATGCTATAGTTTTCAACTTTGTCTACAATTTCTCGTGTATTCTCAAGAGCCTCAGGAACGTCGGCAAAAATGGCTGCCATCTCGTCAGGGCTTTTCAGCCACTCCTGCTTTGTATAATGCAGACGGTTAGGATCGTCAAAATCCTTGCCGGTACTAAGGCATATCAGTCGGTCGTGAGCCTCACCGTGCTCCTCCTCCACAAAGTGAACATCATTGGTAGCAATCAGCTTAACACCATACTTTTTGGCAAACTCAACTAGATAACCGTTTACCTTCTGCTGCTTTGGATAGGTATCGTAGGCCGCATTGGGTTTGTCTGTCTTGTGACGCTGCAACTCAAGATAAAAATCATCGCCAAAGAGGTTCTTGAACCATCGCACCGTTTCCTCCGCTCCTTCAATGTCACCCTTCATAATCTTCTGCGGAATCTCGCCGCCGATGCAGGCCGAACAGCAAATTAGTCCTTCGTGATATTGTTCCAGCAGATTATGGTCAATACGAGGAGAATAGAAGTAACCATCAGTGAAAGCAATAGAACTCAACTTACATAAACTCTTGTAACCCTGCTTGTTCTTTGCAAGCAATATAAGGTGATAACCGCTACGGTCAGTTATACGGTCACGTCCTGTCTCGGGGTCACGTTCCCTGACATTGGCATCTTTGTCATACAGCGTACGGTGGGCACAGTACGCCTCTATTCCAATTATCGGCTTGAAAAACTGTTTGTTGAGTTCCGCTATTTCACCTTCACATTCGGCTATTTTTTCCCGCCGCCTTTCATCTACCGCCATCAAATCTTCTGCAGTAGGATTGGTGGGCTCAAATTCAGTATTGTCATCTACCTTTTCGCCATTATCTTTACGACGCTTCAGCTCATTCTCATAGTCAAGTTTCGCAAAATACTTGTAAGCCTCCTCCGTTTGCCCGAGAGAGGCAATTAAATTCTCAAGCTCTTTTATTCTATCTTTAATCTTACCGTTCTCTTTCTTTACTGTGTCTACCAATTCTTTTATGCCGAACATATTGCCGTGATCGGTCAGTGCCATCGCATACATACCGTTGCGTTTGCACTTTTTGATCAAATCGGGCACCTTCGACATACCATCCAAAATAGAGAAATGCGAATGTACGTGTAAATGGGTGAAATAAGGCATACTACGTCGTTATTGGATTATTTTTTGAAAGTGTAAAATTACACAAAATAATCCAATCTTAATGACATAAAACTGTTTTTTTTTCAACAATCAGGAAACTGCCTGACTACTAATAAATCACGGACAAAAAGTTTTTCTGATCACTCTCCGTAATATTCTATCTTTCTGTTGATGGAATAAATTTCCTTCCCATTCAACGAATACCGGCAGCTCGTCCAATTACCACGGCGGTCGTATGTGTACGAACGCTTTTCTGTGGTGACCGTAGTCGATTCCTCTTCATAGTATGTTATGCGTCGCTGTATATCGTTGCCGCGACGGTCGTACTTTATTTTCTCTGCTACCAGAAGCAACTCGTCGGGAGTATATGTTTCTATAGAAACAGGTCGCTCATTTTTATCAAACTGTGTCACTGTGCGTTCCATAACCACACCGCTGTCACTACAATCGTAACTATACTGGATTGTCTGTATCAGACTACCGCCACTACCATATATATAATGTTTTGAAGAGACAAGGCGACTTTTTAGGTCAAACTCACGAACACGCAGTATATCGCCATCATAATCAAAATCATATAATTCATTAGAATTGAGCTGCGACAACGGATAGTGGGTAATCATTTGACCACCGAAACCGCGTTTGCGGTATTCGGCAAGGTTGCCCACAGAATCAAACAAATATGTTTCTTGGAAATTGATATCCTTCCCCGACACATACTGCTGCACAACAGTCATTTGCCGCACCCAGAACTTTAGATTGAAGTCCTCGTATTTGGGTTGCAGCAGCGACTGCTTGTTATGCTGCGCAAACACCACACCAGAAAACAAGAATATAACTAGTAAAAGTTTTTTCATTTCGCTGTTATATAACTACATTAACTTCTTATAATGAAATCTGTGCGGTGTGTCGTCGCCGAGACGTTTCTTGCGGTTCTCTTCATATTCAGAATAGGAACCCTCGAAGAAGTAGACCTGCGAGTCGCCCTCGAAGGCAAGGATATGTGTACAGATGCGGTCGAGAAACCAGCGGTCGTGGCTTATGACTACAGCACAGCCGGCAAAGTTCTCCAAGCCCTCCTCAAGAGCACGCATCGTATTGACATCGATGTCGTTGGTGGGCTCGTCGAGAAGCAGAACGTTGGCTTCGCTCTTTAGCGTCAACGCCAAGTGCAGACGATTGCGTTCGCCGCCGCTAAGCACACCAGCCTTCTTACTCTGGTCGTTACCGCTAAAGTTGAAGCGGCTGATATATGCGCGGCTGTTCACCAGTCGTCCGCCCATCTGTATCTGTTCGTTACCTTCGCTGACCACTTCCCATACCGACTTCTCTGGGTCGATCTGCACGTGTTGCTGGTCGACATAGCCTATCTTAACGGTCTCGCCAACTGTAAAAATACCCGTATCAGGCTTTTCCAAGCCCATAATTAGACGAAACAGCGTAGTTTTACCGCATCCGTTGGGACCGATGACACCCACGATGCCAGCAGGTGGAAGCGAGAATGTCAGGTTCTCATATAGCAACTTGTCACCATAAGCCTTGCTTACACCCTCTACTTCAAGCACTTTATTACCCAATCGCGGCCCGTTGGGGATGTATATCTCAAGGTTCTGCTCTTTCTCCTTCACATCCTCGTTCATCATTCGGTCATATGCAGCCAGACGCGCTTTGCCCTTGGCGTGGCGCGCCTTGGG
>DBXH01000024.1:69029-84858 GCA_002309335.1 Bacteroidales bacterium UBA1217
AGGGTCTTGCGGCGCTTGCTTTCCTGCTTTTCCTCCATCGCCAGACGCTGGGTCTTCTGGTCAAGCCAGCTGCTATAGTTGCCCTGCCATGGGATGCCCTCGCCTCGGTCAAGTTCTAGAATCCATCCAGCCACATTGTCAAGGAAATAACGGTCGTGCGTCACAGCGATGACGGTGCCTTTGTATTGCTGCAGGTGATGCTCAAGCCATTCAATACTCTCGGCGTCGAGGTGGTTTGTAGGCTCGTCGAGCAACAAGATGTCAGGTTCCTGCAACAACAAACGGCACAGAGCGACACGACGGCGCTCACCACCGCTGAGGTTCTTCACCAGCTGGTCCTCCTCCGGGCAACGGAGTGCGTCCATAGCTCGTTCCAGGCGGCTGTCGAGGTTCCAGGCATCGTGCTGCTCCAGTAGTTCTGTCAATTCCCCTTGGCGTTCGCACAACTTGTCGAAGTCGGCATCTGGCTCGGCAAAGGCGTTGTTAACCTCCTCATATTCCTTTAGCCAGTCGACAACATCTTGCACAGCCTCTTGCACCACCTCTTTGACCGTCTTAGTATCGTCCAGTTTGGGCTCCTGCTCAAGATAACCTACACTATATCCCGGCGCGAAAACCACCTCGCCCTGATAGTCTTTATCTACTCCGGCGATGATTTTCAGCAGGCTTGACTTGCCGCTGCCGTTGAGACCTATAATGCCTATCTTGGCACCATAAAAGAATGAAAGATAAATATCTTTAAGTATCTGGCGTGAAGGCGGAATCAGTTTGCCTACGCCCACCATAGAGAAAATGATCTTTTTATCGTCTGCCATAATAATACTGTTTTACCATTTCAATCCAACCAATCATTGGCCGAATACCATTGACGCACTCTTTCTATACGACAACAACAATATACCCTACTCGCCGAACTTGATATCCTTCACATTCAGTTGGATTTCCGTCTTGCCACGCCAGAAATTCTCTTCAAGCTGATAGCAAACATCAAACATTTCCTGACGACTGACACGACTATAGTATTCGCCCAACTGGAAACCTATGGCAGGATAAGAGTTGGGACTGTCGGACGACAGCACCGAGAATCTCAGGTGGTTGCTGCCAACCACACGCGGCGGTTGCAACGGATTGCTCTCCAAGTGATTGGTACGGAAAACAGGCACATTGTTGTCAGGTCCGAAAGGTGAAAACTGCTTGAGGATACGGAGGAATTTGGGAGTGATGTCTGAGAAATCAACCACAGCGTCAATCTCAATCTCAGGCACAGTGGCTTCGGCTGGCATCGTATTGCTCACAATCTCCTCAAAGCGTTCCACAAAACGGTCGAAATTCTCCGGACGCAACGACACACCGGCTGCACTCTTGTGTCCACCGAAATGTTCCAATAAATCGCTACATTGCTCAAGAGCGGCGTGAACGTCAAACTCCTTGATGCTGCGTGCAGAGCCCACATAAAGGTCATCTGTCGAACGAGTCAATACAATTGTCGGACGATAGAACGACTCAACCAGACGCGAGGCAACAATACCCACAACACCGCGATGCCATTCCTCGCCGAAGAGCACTATCGAATGACGACGCGACAAGTTCGGATCGGACATCAGACGGCGCTTGGCCTCCTCGGTAGCTTGAGTGTCAAGATCCTTGCGTTCCGTGTTGTAGTTGTTTATTTCCTCGGCAAGCTTCATAGCCGTTTCTCGGTTCTCGGCAAGCAGCAGACGTACAGAGTCGAATGCGCTGTGGATGCGGCCTGCGGCATTGATGCGAGGTCCCACAAGAAACACCAAGTCGCTAATATTCAAATCCTTTACAAAATAAGATTCCTTCTCAGGATTGCCTGCACGATCCTCTTTCGAGCGCGGCTCAATATGACCATAAGTGAGTATGGCTTCAAGACCCGGACGAGGACAAGTGTTGATGACCTTCAATCCAAACGACGCCAGCACACGGTTCTCACCAGTCATCGGAACAATATCCGACGCAATGCTCACTGCCACAAGGTCAAGGTAGCGCAACAATTTGAGTTTCAGCATCTCCATATTCTTCTTCTGCACTATCGTCAGCTCAGAAGCCGAATCACAAAGACGTACGCCAATCTTCTGCTCCATATAGGCCTCAACGATTTTGAAACCGATGCCACAGCCCGACAACTCCTTATAGGGATAGGGGCAGTCGGGACGCTTGGGGTCAAGCACAGCACAACAGTTGGGCAGTTCATCACCAGGAAGATGATGGTCGCCAACAATAATGTCTATGCCAAACTGGTTAGCATATTCAGCTTGCTCGACGGCTTTGATGCCACAGTCGAGAGCAATAATTAACTTTACGCCAGTGTTTTTGGCGTAGTCGATACCTTGAAAGGATATGCCATATCCTTCTGTATCACGATCAGGAATATAGAAGTCGATGTTGTAATGGAGCGTGTGAAAATACGAGTAGACCAGCGCCACAGCCGAAGTGCCGTCGACATCATAGTCTCCATAGATAAGCATACGTTCCCTGTTGCGGACAGCGGTATTGATACGCGCAATAGCACGATCCATATCTTTCATCAAGAACGGATCGTGAAGTTGGTCTAAACTTGGACGGAAGAAGTGTTTGGCTTCTTCAAAAGTAGTGACACCACGTTCTACAAGCAGCGTGGCAATAATTTTGTCCACGCCCAAAGAATCCGCAAGTTTTTCAACAACCTCTAAATCATAATCTTTCCTTATTATCCAACGTTTTTCTTTCATTTTTTACTGGGCGTAAAATTACGAACTTTTTATGAAATAGAAATAAAAAGTTTATATTTTTTTCGCCAAACTGATGTAAAAAAGTGTTAACGTAGTGATTAGTAGGGATATTCTAAATAGATTTTTTTTATTTCATCGAAGCACCGCCTCCAGGTCGGTTCTGGGTCAATTCTGGGTCAATTCTGGGTCAATTCTGGGTCAATTCTAGGTTTACGCATAAATTATCTGCTTCCCTCTCAAACTTCATTGTTTTTACCTCATTTACCGCTTCTTACGGCGGAATGTAAGACGGTTGAAGCGGAGAATGGAGGAGCGATATAATTTGGCAGCGAGCCAAGTGCACAACGGGAAGGCTATGACAAGCAAAGCCATTGACCACCAGAGCTGAGGAATTGGCACTCCGAAGGGAATGCGCAGCATCATCGCAACAGGCGATGTGAATGGTATCATCGACAACACAACACTCAACGTACCCGACGGGGCGTTGATCATTGCCGGCATACATAAAATAGTAATTAACAGCGGTATGGTGAGAGGCAGCGAGAAGAGCTGCGAGTCGGTGTCGTTGTCGCTTAAGGCTCCAGCGGCAGCAAAGAGTGTTGCATAGAGCAGGTATCCGAAAATGAAATAAAAGAGGAACGTGGGCAGAATCACACCGAAATCTATCGAAGTGATGCCTTCCACCAGCTGCGGTATATCTGCCAGTTGGTCAGCCTGCTGCATCTGGAGAGCCGCCTCGCTGCCCTTGGTGGCGAGTTCGGTCACCTCGTGCTTTTGAGTCGCCATCTGGAACAATTCGCTATTGCTGGCTTGAATGCCCACAAGCGCAACACCTGTCAACACCACCCACAGCAAAAACTGGGTGAGACCCACCATAGCTATGCCTATCACTTTGCCCATCATCAACTGGAATGGCTTGACTGAACAGACGATAACTTCAATTATGCGGCTGGATTTTTCTTCTACCACGCCGCGCATCACCTGACTGCCAAACATAAAGATTACGATGTAGATAAGCATTGCAAGTATTAATCCCAACCCCATTTTGACTTCAAGAAAGGCTGCCCGGCCCGTCTCTAGGTCTTCGGTGCGGAGATTTATCTTGGTATTGCTGATAAGTGCATATTCGTCATCGCTGATGCCGTGAGCTTGCAAAAGGCGGTTACGTAGGATACGTTGCAGCTGTTTGTCAACATCATAGCGAACCTGCTGAGGCGGAAGGTCGCTCTTGTAATAGAGACAGGCGTCGGTGGGAATGGCTTCGCTGGCGCGGCTGCGCACATAAAGGATGGCGGTGATGTCCTTGTCGTTGGACATCTGACGTTTGGCATAGTCAAGCGTAGCGGCATAGCGGTAGGTGATGTCGTCCGACGAAGCAAAATGGCTATCGCTGCGCAAAGTATCATCGCGGTCAAGCCCGCCAAAAATACCAGACTCATCGGCAACAAGGACCACCGACTTCTCCAACGGCTTCATCGCCAGATAAATCGGGATAGCATAAAGGGCTGCCAGCATTATAGGCACAAGGAGTGTAAGCAGCCAGAAGGATGTCTTGCGGACACGGGTCATATACTCGCGGCGGATTACAAGCAGTATCTTGTTCATTCGGCACCTCCTTCCTTCACAGTTTCTACAAAAATATCATTCATCGACGGCAGTAGTTCATTTATTGAAACTATTTGGCGCTGAGGCATAATAGCCGACAAAAGGCTGTTGGCGGAACATCCTTCCGAAAGCGCTATGCGATATATCTCCTCCCCCTCCAATGTCCTATGGCTTTGAATTCTATATTCTGCGGAAAGTGACAGCGGGCTGTCGATCGCCAACGTCACCACCTCGAACAGGTTGCGGCTGTAGGAACGACGTATGTGTGACACCGAACCAGACAAGACCACTTTCGATTTGTTAATCAACGCTATATCATCACACAATTCCTCAACCGACGCCATATTGTGGGTCGAGAAAATAACCGTTGCACCCTTTTTGCGAAGAGCCAGAATCTCATTCTTCAGCAAAGTGGCGTTGACTGGGTCGAAGCCGCTGAACGGCTCGTCAAAAATAAGAAGACTCGGCTCATGGAGCACGGTGACGATAAACTGTACCTTCTGCTGCATTCCCTTCGACAGCTCCTCGACCGGACGGTTCCACCAGCTGGCTATCTCGAATTTCTCAAACCATTGTATGAGCCGCTTCTCAGCCTCGCGGCGTGAAAGACCCTTGAGCTGAGCCAGATAAACCGCTTGCTCGCCGACTTTCATCTTCTTGTAAAGACCACGTTCCTCCGGCAGGTAGCCTATGCGTTGCACATCGCCGTCAGTCATCGGGCGGCCATCGAGCAGTATTACACCTTTATCGGGACGCGAGATACGGTTTATCAGGCGAATCAGCGTGGTTTTGCCCGCCCCATTGGGTCCTAAAAGACCGAAAATGGTGCCTTGTCGCACACTGACGCTTACATCGTCTAGCGCACGAAAATCGCCGAATTTCTTTTCAATATGTTGCGCTTCAAGAATCATAGTCTTTATTATTTGGAGGGGTTTAGACTTCCATTATTTCTCGGTTTTGGAATCGGAATGCGAATCAACGCTATTTCAACAAGCAGGAACAGCAACGACAAGGCAATGCACCAACGCCACAGACGACGACCCTCCATCTGCTCTTTAAGATAAGTGTCGAGTGGCTTGTCGGCATTGCGCACAACATTGTAACTATCCAAATTATAGTCTTTTAATCGCTTTAAAAGGGCATCACGATCTATAAAATCCATCTGCGATTCGAGTCGCGAATAGTTGAACGACAGACCTTCACACTCCTTGCCGTCCTGCACAAGCAAATAGTTGCCTGCCTCTTTGACAGTACCGTGAGGAATCAGCGTACTTAGGTTCCCCATACGTCTTATGTCCGGAATCTCCTCATAATCACCCTCCCTGCCCTTCAATTTCACATTACCGTCGGCCGCGTCGTATATATATGACAGCTGAACGGGACTTTCTTGACCAAGAGTAATATAGAGCGGAGTGGGACGCAGACTATATAGCGCCATATTGTACAACGTCGGCACAAACAGCGCCTGACGGACAAAATCGGTATGGGCGTCGCGCAAAGGAGCTGCGATAAGATAGAGCCGACCCGCGCCACAAGATGTTACGCTAACATAGCTGTCGCCGTTGGCAAGTGAAATGATAGTTTCATTCAGCGTTGAGCCAGAAATAGCAAATCGATAATAATCCGTCACCGACGGCATCTCCATATCGTCATTTCGACCCGAGAAGACATTGTTGTACAAACCATTGTTAAAATTCACCATACTTGCCGCAACACGTCCCTTGTTACGTCCTGCAATCTGGGGTGCGGAAAATAGCCGCAGGGCTTCATTGTAACTTGACTCATCGACATTCTCACCCATCACCAATACCAGCGTACCTCCATCCTCAACAAAGGTGCGGAGCGTCTGGGCCATTCCCGTAGACACCGACGGTAATTCGTCAAGGAGTATTATGTCGTTGCCGTCAATACGGCTAAAATCCATCTGCTGCAGGTTTAGCGACGAATATGCCACTACCGAATCTCCGCCAAAAAGCCGCGCGAGATTCTCGTTGACCGCCTTGCCCTCAACCGTCAGCATCCTGATGCGGTCGCGGATATTGAGCGTAAAAAACAGCTGATCGTCAAAAGTTATAGGATAGTCCGACGTCTCAACCCTCCCATTGAGGATACCCGATTCATCAATTTTAAAGTGCATATCGACCGTCGACGTGCTTTGTGCCGGCAAATCGACCGAAGCCAACGCCCTCTGGCGACCATTGACATAGAGTGAAACAGGAACTTTCTCAAGGTTTTCATCCCCTTCATTTCTGATGCTGACCTTTGCCACAACACTGTTGCCGCGACAAAAGGCTGGCGCGTTTAAAGCCAACGAGTCGATATAAACATTATTCTGTGCAGCCGACGCAAGCGGCACCAACGTAGTCACAACGTTGCTGTCGGTCGGGAATGCATCAAAATCGGAAACAGAAGTCTGAAAATCAGATATTACGTATGCGTTCCTGTTGTTGCCGCGGCCACTCTTCAGGAATTCAAACTGCTTCTCCAACAACGTCGATATGGGTAGCGTGGCGCTACCGGCATCGACCTCGTCAATCATCAGCAGCATATCGTCTTTGCTGAGCCAATGGAAATGACGGCCTTCGACATCGTTCGTCAACAGTTGGAAACGGTCAGTAGGGCCGTATGCAGCAACAATTTCACGGGCCTTAGTCTTCGCAAGCTCCAACAAAGTGCCGTCGCCGCCGTTACTCTCCATACTGAACGAGTTGTCAATATAAATGCTAACATCGTTTAAACCCGAGCGCATCGCGCTGTTCTTGTTCGGAATCACCGGACGTGCAAAGGCCAAAACCAGGAACACTATGGCCAATATGCGGGCAAACATAATCAGCAACTGGCGCAAAGTAGATTGGCGGCGTGTCTCGCTCTGAAGCTGTTCCAGACGTTCGACATTACTGAAATAGACCTTCTTGTAACGACGGAAATTGAACAAGTGGACCACCACAGGGATAGCCACAGCGACAAGACCTATCAAAAACAACGGAGAGGATAATATCATAAAGAAGGGGTGTTATTTTCAGTTATTTGTTCTTGGTTTTCAACTTATTGTAATATCGACAGATGTCGCTTATGCCACATTCGGCGCAATGTGGCGACCTCGCTGTACACACATACCGCCCATGAAGGATAAGCCAATGATGCGCCACAGGGATTTTTTCGGCGGGGATATGTTTTTCAAGTATCAACTCCGTCTGCAGAGGAGTTTTGGAGTTGGTGGTCAGCCCGATACGGTTCGACACACGGAACACGTGTGTGTCGACGGGCATAACCGACTGGTTGAAGATGACGGCAGCGATGACATTAGCAGTTTTCCGCCCCACGCCCGGAAGGGTCTGCAGCAGCTCCACACTGTCCGGCACCTCGCCGCCAAACTCCGCCAATAGCTTCTCCGCCATAGCCTTAAGGTGGCAGCTCTTGCTGTTTGGATAGGACACCGATTTAACGTATGAATAGATATCCTCGACCGATGCCGAAGCCAGCGATCGGGCGTCGGGAAAGGCAGCAAAGAGGGCCGGAGTGACCATATTGACCCGTTTGTCGGTACATTGAGCCGACAGCATCACAGCCACAAGCAGCTGAAACGGGTTGTCGTAGTGGAGTTCGCTCTGAGCCTCTGGACGAGCCTTCTCAAAATAGGCTATCATTCGTGCATATCGTTCCTCAGTTTTCATTTTTGCGCAGCGTTACAATTACAGGATAATGGTCCGACATTTCAGACTTAATACGTTTATACGAGAGAGCCTCCATATCGGGCGTATGCAGTATCATATCGATGCGGAAGGCGGGGAATGTTGTATTTCGGCTTTTGGTAAACGAGCCGTGATAAGTGGTGCTGAAGCCCTGCCCCACCTCGCAATAGCTGTCTTTCAGATAAGACTTGCATTGCTGATAGAAATAGGACGCCGGCGTCTCGTTGAAGTCACCCGCCACAATCGAGAGGTTGCCGCGGTTGTCGAAATAGGGTTTCAGCACCTCCCATTCATTTTCGTGCTCGACGATGGTTTCGCGGAATTTATGCAACGTGCTGCGCCCCGTAAGGCTGTCGACATTGCCGTGCGAGATATCGTGAATCTGCTTGTGGTCGCTCTCGTCAAGGCCGTACGAGTTTAGATGCAGACAATAGAAACGAAGCGTATCTTCGCCCCACAACAGATTGACATACAGCTTCGACGGCCCCTCAATACGAACCACACGCAATATCGGCAACTTCGAGAAAATAACCTCGCCCGACATCGAACCGTTATCATAACCCGATGTCATATTGACATAACCACGACGTGCAAGTTGTTCGGTAAGAGGCACCGAATCGCCGTGCCCGATATATTCTTGCAGAGCCATCAAATCGGGCCGCTCGTCGTCCACAATTTTCAGGAAGACAGCCATATTACTATCGGTACGGTCACTCGTCACCTCCACTCCGTGAAAATGATGCGCGTTGAACGTCAGCACCTTCAGAGTGTTGGCTTCTGGCTCGACCGATTCCGTGCCTCCAATTTGGAAATACAGAGGCAAGAAACTGTAGCGCAATAGTATACCCACAAGCGACAACAAAAACCACTTGCTGCTCAAAGCCAGCCATACAACGATAAACACCACATTGACAATCAAGAGATAAAGATAGCCATAGCTTAGGAGCGAGAACCAGATAAAGTGCGACGGAGCCTTGCGGCCAGCCATAGTCGAGCCGAGCAGTAGTAGCAACGCAACAATATTGAGTATCAGCAATATGATTTTAAATATCTTTTTCATTTTTCATTTATACTTAAACAGAAATTCCTTCTCCTCCTTGCTTAGATTCTCATATCCCGAACGGGAAATCTTGTCCAGTATCGCATCCACACGCTTCTGGTCGGCGGCACGGCGGCGGTTGTATTCGTCGTCCGTCAAAGGCCTTCCGCTCAGCTTGCTTTTCTTTTGGAACGGCTTGCTTTTCAGCACCTCCGACAAGTTGCTACGCATTGCAAGGACATATAGCCAGCCGAACAAAGCACCGCCCAGATGGGCAATATGACCGCCGGCATTGGAGGCGGGTATCGACAATAAATCTATGATCACAAAAGCAATAGCGACATACTTTATCTTAACCGAGAAAGAACGTACAAACCAAAACGACACCTCCTGGTTAGGCACATACACCGCAACGGCGATGAACACACCCAGCACCGCCGCCGAAGCGCCGACAAGCGTCGAGAGCTGCAGCCTTCCGACCGGGAACAGGTTGTACACCAGCAAATAAAGAACCGCTCCGACAATGCCACTGAGGAAATATATCCAGCCGAAACGCTTAGAGCCGAGATAGCGGCAACACATTATACCGCCAAAATAGAGCATCAGCATATTAAAGAAGATATGCCAGAAGCCGTTGTGCAGAAACATATAGGTCAGCAACGTCCACGGACGATGCAGCAGGTCAACCCATTGCGACGATAGGGCAAGCCACTCGAACCATCCCGCCGAAGCGCTCCCGGCAGGCAGCGCATAGAGGTAATCCACCAGCGGGAAAAGCAACGACACAACCCACACCGCCACATTGACGATTATCAGAACCGAGAGGAGACTCCCGCTTTTCAGAAAGGCTGATAACTGACTGCCAGTACGTTGTCTTTGCATATCCAATTCAATTTCGAAATGCAAAATTAAACAAAAAAAATGAAATATTTGACCAGAAATCATCACTAGTTTTGCACATCACAAAAAATCAGTACCTTTGCAAATCTAGCATCCAAACACAAAAATGGAACATACACACCATTACGGACTGATAGGCAGACAGTTGTCACATTCATTCTCGCAGAATTATTTTAACGGGAAATTCCTTCGCGAGGGTCTTGAGGGCTACACCTACGAACTGATAGAGCTGGACGAATTGAGCTGTTTGAAATCGTTTGTCTCCCAAAATTGCCTCGACGGATTCAACGTAACGATACCTTACAAGGTTGACATCCTGCCGCTGCTCGACGACCTCGACGACTCCGCGCGCCAGATCGGAGCCGTCAACTGCGTCAAAGTCATGCGCTCCCCGGAGGGCTTAAAGCTAAAAGGTTTCAACACCGACGCGCCTGCCTTTGCAGAGACGCTGAAACTATCATCATTCAACATTCAGAACACAAAAGCACTCATCCTCGGCACCGGCGGAGCCGCGCAAGCCGTAGCTTACGGGCTCGGCACACTCGGCATTGAATATTTATTCGTCAGCCGCACTCCGCGCGGAACCAACCAAACCGACTATGCCACAGCATACAATCTTGCAAACGACCATCTGATCATCATCAACGCCACCCCCATAGGGATGTTTCCCAACTGCAGCTGCAGCCCTTGGGCACACCCCGATGTGCTGACCAGCCGCCACCTCTGCTACGACCTTATCTACAACCCCTCTCCTACTCGCTTTATGCAGGAAGCCGCCTTGCGCGGCGCCGCTGTCCAGGACGGCCTCCCGATGCTCCACCGCCAAGCGGAACTCAGCTGGAAGATCTGGGAATAATATTGTTGAGACTTAGCGGCATTCTCCGACCTCATTCTAGGATAGCGACAAAAAAGAACTGGTTTGACCAAATTTTATTTGCAAATCATTGTATTATGCATAATTATCCACACTATTACGATCCCTTATTAGTCTTTTTTGTGTGTATCTATACCCGAACTATTATAGAACGCTTTTGATAAGGTTTTGTCTCCTCGACTGAAAATATGATTGTCGACGGACAATATTTCTGTTTTTTCGGCGTTATTTATTCAAAATCATTTCAATTATGAAGAAATTAGCATTATTCTTATTCGCAGCTACCTTGATGATGGTGGGCTGCAAGAACAACAATCAGCCTGCTGAGGCGCAACCAGTCGAAGACGAGGCTGTCGTTTATCTGACTAAAGACATTAGCCCCGAAGGACTTGTGGCTATATACAAGGCTCTAGGCGTAGAGGCTGAAGGCCGCGTGGCCATCAAGATGAGCACCGGCGAGGGCAGCAACCCCAATTACCTGAAGCCTGAACTCGTCAAACTGCTGGCAGAATCTGTCGATGGCACCATCGTGGAGTGCAACACCGCCTACAGTAGCGGCCCCGGCAACGAGCAGGATGATCGCAACAACTCGGCCAACCACTGGAAGGTCATCGCGCGGCACGGGTTCACCCCGCTGTTCAAAGTCGACATTATGGATGAGGAGGGTGAAATTCGCATCCCCGTGCAGGACTCCTCCAATATCAAATACGACATCGTGGGCTCGCATATGGCAAACTACGACTTTATGATTGCCCTCAACCACTTCAAAGGTCACCCAATGGGCGGTTTCGGCGGAGCGCTGAAAAACCTCAGCATAGGCTGCGCCAGCGCCAACGGGAAGGCTTACATCCACTCGTCGGGCAAGATGGAGGTGCTCGATATGGAGAAGCTCTGGACACCCGAATTCATCGGCAACCAGGACGGCTTCCTCGAATCGATGGCCGCTGCAGCACAGGCCGTGGTAAACTATTTCCAGAAAAAGAAGGGCATCGTCTACATCAGCGTGATGAATAATATGAGCATTGACTGCGACTGCGTTGACCATCCCGAACCGGTGAAGCTGGAAGACTACGGTATACTCGCTTCCACCGACCCCGTAGCTCTCGACCAAGCCTGCATCGACATCGTAAACCAACAGAAGGTCACCGCCACCAACGACCCCACCGACCTGCTGAATCGCATCGACAAGCAGCACGGCATCCACACCATCGAGCACGCCGAAACCATAGGTCTCGGAACCCGCAAATACCGCATTGTCAGCATCGACAAATAACCAACACTTTTATCGAGGCTACAACCTCTGTGCCAAAAGTGCTTGACTTAAAATGATATCAAGGTGTGCAGATCTGCACACCTTTTTTGTGTAGAACTCGAATTCCTGGCCAGAAATGATAAAGAAAAAAGATTTTGCTTTTTCACTCTGTTTTGAGTTACTTGCAAAATCCTTTTGGTGCCCGGTGCCATAGGCTGCGTGGTATGCCTGCCGAGCTTGATGAGGCAACACCACTGAAATATAATAAAATGAAGTGAGCAACAGGACTTGAACAATTATTCCTTTTTATATTTATAAAAACATAATATAATAGATTGGCAAATAGATTGTATTGTCTTCCGTCTTGGAATCTCCGTCATTAGACAAGACCACGGCAGAATGTATTTTGTAGTCTGGATTGGCGATAAACCTGTCGAGAGCTCGATGGGTTGAATAGTCCTTGCCTGATTTCACCTCTATGGGCAACACCGTAAGGTTGTCGTAATCGTCGACAAGGAAGTCCACCTCACCTTTCTGCTTATTGTCATAGTAGAACAGGGTATGTCCGTGAGCCTGCAATTCGGTGGCTACCACCGTCTCATACACCGACCCAAGGTTGATGCCAAGATGGTCGTCCATAATGGCGGTGACATTGTTTCTGAACAGGACATACGACAACAAACCCACATCATTGAAATAAAGTTTCAACAGATTCTTTTTTGCCGAACTAATGAGAGGAAAGGTCGGGTTTGCAATAGCCCGCACCTCAAGTGCAACGCCAGCACTGATAAGATATTCTATGTCATCTTCGTAGTCGCGTGCTGCCTTTCCTCGTTTCTCCTCTATCTGATTAAAATGGATACGTTTCTTTCTGTTCTCCATATAGGATGGTATAAGGTCGAAGATGCGGCGTATCTGCAACTTCTCCTCCATACTGTATTGTGAAGCGTCTTCGCGGTAGAGAGTGTATATTTCCTCGTGAACTTTACGGACGTGGTAGATGTTTTGCGTGTCGAGGTATGTGTTCACCGCCTGTGGCAGTCCACCTGTCAACAGGTAAGTCTTGAACAACTCCATCATTCGACGATGTAGACCGTCTGAGTGACTCTCCCTGTTCGCAAATCTCTTCTTCATATTGTCTATCATCTCTACGCCAACACCGTTTGCCCATAGGAATTCCTCGAAATCCAAAGGATACATATGTTCTATCCGGATACGGCCACCAGGAACGGATAATGTCTTATGCATTGTCACCCCAAGCAGGGAACCACTAACAATGTATGTGAAACGGTTGTCATCATTCAAAAACTTCAACAAGGTCAACAACTGGGGATAGGCTTGTATCTCATCCAAAAACACCAGAGTGTTGTCTTTCGTTCCTAATCGTCTTCCTGCAACGGCACTCAAACGCAGGTAAAAATCGTCTGTTCCTTTAACATCTGCAAAAACACGTGAGCCATCCCTGTCTTTAATCATATTTATCTCGACATAGTTGGCGAAAGCCGCACGGCCTTCATACCGTATAATGTACGATTTGCCTACTTGCCGAGCACCATCGACAATAAGAATTTTGTCTCTATCAGAGTTAAAATACTCTTTAAGTGCATTTTGTATCTTTCTTTGTAGCATATTACTATCTGTTTGACGATGCAAAGATACAACTTTTTCCAAAAATAATAGATTATTTTTACAACTTTTTCCAAAATTTACAGACAGTTTTTACAACTTTTCTTTAAAAATACGCCTGCTCAAGGTCGCAATTTATGACCTCTAATGCAATCATTCATCACAATGTGCAGTTTGTGTACTTTTTTTATATGAAATCTTCAAATATGGCCAAACTATGGCCAAAAATAAACATAAAAGAAAAAAAGATTTTGCCATTTCGCTCATTTCTAGCTACTCGCAAAATCCTTTTGGTACCCGGTGCCGTAGGCTGCGTGGTATGCCTGCCGAGCTTGATGAGGCAACACCACTGAAATATAATAAAATGAAGTGAGCAACGGGACTTGTTCAAGTCCTGTGGAAGGCACACAAAAAAAAGAGAAACAACTTGGTTTCTCTCTCGGTGCCCGGAACAGGAACGCTTTAATTGTCTCCTATTAAGTTTAACTGTTTGTTATTTTGTTCTTTACAATTATTTGCAAATCCAAATTGATACAACAAAAACAGGTAAAACGTCAGAAAGGTGGCCAAAAGGTGGCCAAGGGATTGCCATCCTCATTTTGCATAATATCCACCGGTCTTATCAGAATCTCGATGTTCTATCAGACCCTCCTTCACAAGGATGGCTAAATGTCTGCCAGTTGTGGCGACACTTTTCCCCGATATATCGGCAATGCCTTTACGTTGGATACCTGGATTTGAACGAATAATCGTGTATGTAGTCTTTACACTATCATTTAGTGTATCATTTATCGTATCATTAGCCCCCCTCACAGGTATAGGAAGCACCATGAAGTCAACGTTGTCGCGCTTGGCAATGGCTGGCGTCACGCGGTCGTCGGGGCCAAATACCCGCTCCACGAAACGCCCATAGAACAAGTAGCCCAGAATCAGGACGGCAAGGCTAATGATAAAGGTAATCATAGTGGTCAGAGGGTTGCCATCTTGTGGTGGATTTGCTCGGCGAGGAAGTTAGCCACGACTTCGGGCTGGAGGCCTGTGATGTTGAGGCAGGCGTGGTAGTTGCGGGCATCGTGGCGCGAGGTCTCGGCAACGTTGGTCACGAAGTTGTCGCGGGCAGTGTCGACTTTGTCAACGACCTTGGCGGCCTCCTCTATAGTGAGGTTCTGCTTTCGCGCGATGCGTGCGATGCGTGCGTCGTGGTCGGCGATGAGGAGCAGGTGTATGGCGTTGGGGTAGTTGCGGAAAACGTGGAATCCCGCACGGCCCACGATGATGCAGCTTTCCTTTTCGGCCAAGTCTTGCAGCAGTCGCTTTTCGGCGTAATAGACGCTTGTGGGCGTGGGGTCGGCAATGGCGCCGGTTTGATGGCTGACTGCGCCAAACTGCTGGTAGAAACGGCAGAAATCGCTCCACCAGTTGGCTTTTTGGGCCTTGACGCGGTCCAATTCCTCGAGGGTGATGCCAAACTGCTGCGCCACGGCCTCAAGCATGGTGCGACCATAGACTTTAATTCCAAGTTTTTCTCCTAATAAACGGGCGATTTCGCCGCCGCCCGTGCCGCATTCGCGGTTGATGGTGATGATAGTGTTGTCATTCATAGTGTGAAACAATTTAGGTGGGTTCTATTAATTCACTTTTCTCAGCATTCGTAGCAGGCAGAACCCGCAAACCCACACGCATGCTTTGTCACTTTGACGGTGCAAAGTTACAACTTTATTCCGATATGGCAATCAAATCTATGTCATTTTTAATTTTAATTTCGTGGGGGGAGGGGTATTTCGTTGGTTATCCTTGTTTTAGCAAACCATCCATTCTGCGTGATATTTCCTGATTTGCACCAGACGGCACATATTGTAGACCAGGTTGGTCAGCGCGATATTGGCCAAACTATGGCCAAGATTGGGATATAAAAGAAAAAAGATTTTGCTTTTTCACTCATTTTGAGTTACTTGCAAAATCTCTTTGGTGCCCGGAGCCGAAGGCCAGCGAACACCTTATTATCAAATAATATAAGTGAGCTAACGGGACGTAGTACTGTGGAGGGCATAAAAAAAAGAAGGCCTCGCAAGGTCTTCTCTTTTTTGGTGCCCGGAACAGGACTTG
>DBXH01000018.1:0-43940 GCA_002309335.1 Bacteroidales bacterium UBA1217
CCATGCCCATGACGATGGCGCGGCGGTCTTTCAGCATAAACTCGATACCTTCATGCTGCTGCAAAAGTTTGGGCGACATCATCTTCTCCTTGGCCATCAACGAGTCGTAGGTCTGGTTGACGATACAACGCCGCAGCTCCTCAACCTTCAACCGATGGTGTGCCGCATAGAGCATATAGAACACTCTCTCTTCATCGGTACGGCAACGATTCATTATCTCTATATGATTGGTGAAGGTGGTGAGTGCCAACACTTTCGGAAGAGGCATTAGAGTGTGACCAAATTGTGCAATTGTCGATTGCACAATTTCTGTCGAGACGGGATTCTCCAATTGTGCAATTGGCAATTGCACAATTCCCTCAAGGGGTAATTTATTGATTAATAGTTCAAATTTCTCAGAGGAGTATAAGTCGTAAAACTTCACCATATTATACAGATGACGCTTTCCGAATCCGCGTTGTTTGGGGTTGTGTACACTCAAATAGTCAGCCAAATCGCCTACCACTTTGCTTCCCCAAAGGGAATGTTGTAATTGGTATGAGATATACTGTCCAATCTCCCAATAAGTGAGCAGGTTTTCGATATTGACATTGGCAATGGCGCGATTGCGGTGCGAATTGAATCGCAAGCGGAACGAAACAGTAACATTTTGATTAAATAAGCAATTAAAAAAAACTTTTCGGGACATAACAATAAAATATAGATATATGCCGTTTCGTAAAAAAAAGAATAGCTATAATTATATGAGTGCAATAACTAAAACAATGATAGAGATGGCGTTGTCGCACGTCGACGACCCCGACCTCGGTCAAAGCCTGACCCAACTGGGAATGATCGAGAATATAGCTGTGGACGGATTGAAAGTGTCGTTTGACCTTGTGCTGACCACTCCTGCCTGCCCGATGAAATCGAAGATGAAAGAGGACTGCATCAATGCCATACACGAATATGTGGACCGCAACGCCGAAGTGGAGGTGAACCTCACCTCGCGCAAGGTGGAACAGCCAAAGCCTGAGGAGATGTTCCCCAACATCAAGCACACTATCCTTGTGGCCAGCGGCAAAGGCGGCGTGGGTAAGTCGACAGTGGCAGTGAACTTGGCTGTGTCGTTGGCCAAGACTGGCGCAAAAGTGGGTCTTATCGATGCCGACGTATATGGCCCGTCGATACCTATTATGTTCAACATCACGGACAACGACATCTATGGCGAGCAACACAACGGCAAGACTTATATGTCGCCCATCCTTAAATACAACGTCAAGCTGATGTCGGTCGGATTCCTCGTCGACCCCGACAAAGCAATGGTGTGGCGCGGACCTATGGCCAGCGGCGCGCTGAAACAGCTGCTGACCGAAACGTGGTGGGACGAGATAGACTACCTCGTTGTGGATATGCCTCCGGGAACCGGCGACATACAACTCACTATAGCCCAGACATTGCCTGTGACCGGCGCCATTATTGTCAGCACACCGCAGCAGGTGGCATTGGCCGATGTGGTGCGCGGCGTGGAAATGTTCCAGAATCCGAACATCAATATCCCTGTGCTTGGCTTTGTGGAGAATATGGCTTACTTCACCCCCGCAGAACTGCCGAACAACAAATATTATATCTTCGGTAAGGAGGGTTGCAGCAAGTTGTCGAAAGAGATGGGTATCCCGCTGCTGGGCGAGATACCGCTGGTGCAGAGCATCGCTGAGAGTGGCGACAGCGGCAAACCTGTGGCGCTGTGGAGCGACAATCCGACACCCGAAAGCGAGGCTTTCGACCGCCTGGCCGAAAACACGATAAAGGAGATTTGTAAACTTTCAAAGTAATTATTGGGGAGTTAAGGGAAGTTAAAGAAGTTAATTGAAGTTAAAGACAATACCTATTAATCTTTCAAACCCTTTTAACCCCTTTCAACCATTAAAACCTTTTAACCCTTTAAACCATTATGACTGACGAAGAGAAAGCAATAATTGAAAAAAAAGTGCTCAATGCACTCAGCCAGATACGCCCCTACCTGCAACAGGACGGCGGCGATGTTGAATATGTGGATATGACCAACGAGGGCGTGGTGATGGTGCACCTGCAAGGACATTGCGGGACGTGCCCGCACGCTATGCAGACCTTGAAGCAGGGTATTGAAACTGCCATAAAAAGGGTGATTCCGGAAGTTAAAAGCGTAGAGCGGGTATGAGAGTATACACAAAAACAGGAGACAAGGGTACAACCTCGCTTGTTGGAGGACGGCGCGTAAGGAAGTGCAACCAACGTGTTGAAGCCTACGGTTCGGTGGACGAATTAAATTCGCACATCGGAATGCTGGCTGAGATGATGAACGAGAAAGCAATTGATCTTGATATTGTCTTTGACATAAGAGAACAGTTTGAGCAGAAATACAAACAGCTGAAATGGACACAGAATCAACTGTTTATCATCCAGACATTGTTGGCCACCGAAGAGGATGAGACTCGGGAGAAACTGCCGCAACTCAAAACAGATGCTATTAAAACGCTCGAGGATTGGATTGACGATATGGATGCCCACCTGCCGAAATTGAAAAGTTTTGTCATTGCAGGAGGCAGCATAGCATCAGCACAGGCACATATCGCCCGCACCGTATGCCGCCGTGCCGAAAGAGAGATTGTAAGGATGAAAGAAAAAGAAAATAACATTCTACAATTCGTCAATAGATTATCTGATTATCTGTTTATTATATCGCGCGATATACTGCATCTGGAAAATAAAAGAGAAAATTTTTGGAGTGCTGAATAATATTTGACAATAGACTGCGTTAAGAAAATTAAAATAATATGCTATTTAGAGATAAGTGGCAGATTGATAATAAGTTGAAACAAAATAGAGTAGAATTATGTATTGGACACTTGAATTAGCCTCAAAACTCGAAGACGCTCCCTGGCCTGCAAACAAGGAAGAATTGATTGACTATGCGCAACGAACTGGAGCACCGATGGAAGTTATTGAGAATCTTCAGGAAATTGAGGATGAAGGAGAACCTTACGATAGCATCGAAGACATTTGGCCAGATTATCCTACTAAAGAAGACTTCTTCTTCCAGGAAGATGAATATTAATCAGATTGATAGTCATCTGTTTCATAATAAAAGGGCTGGACGCTAATGTCCTGTCCTTTTTTTCTAACCATTTTAAAGATAAAAGAATATGAAAACCATTACTCTGATAGGTTCCGGCAATGTCGCCACACATCTGGCAAAAGCTTTCTATAGCGCAGGATACCAGATACTCCAAATCTGGTCGCGCGAGTACGATCACGCAGAAGCCCTTGCCAACCAGGTCTTTGCCGAGCCTATCGACAAGCTCAGCCTCCTCTACCCTACCGCAGATGCCTATATTATTGCCATAGCCGACGACGCATTGTTTGACATAGCTCTTGACCTTAAGCTGCGCGAATCGCTGGTGTTGCACACGGCAGGTTCGGTGTCGTTGAAAGTGTTGCAACCCATAAGCCGCAAACACGGAGTGCTCTGGTCGCCGCAGACATTCATCAGCAACGTAGAGATGAACTACAACGAGCTGCCATTCTGCATCGAAGGCTCTACACCCGAAGTGGAGGCAAAGATACGCGACTTGATTGAACCTGTCTCGAAACACATATATTCAATCGATACGCAACAGAGGCAATGGCTGCACCTTGCCGCGGTGATGGTCAACAACTTCGGAAACGCCATCAACGCACTTGCACAAGACCTGCTCAACGAACAGAATATCCCATTCGAGATTCTTCACCCACTCGTTACCCTGACAGCCGACAAAATAAAGCACGGCGGCAGCCTGTGGCAGCAACAGACAGGTCCCGCAAGAAGACAGGACCAAAAGTCGATTGACAACCAGCGGCGACTGATAGCCGACAATGATCAACTGCTGAAACTCTACGACCTTTTAACAGAAATGATTCAGGCCAATACTCTGAAAAAATGCTGACAGACACCCACTCACATATCTATGCAGAGGAATTCGACAGCGACCGCGACGAGGTTATTGCCCGTGCCGAGAAAGCGGGAGTGGGGTTGATACTCTTGCCTGCCATTGACCGTGAGAGCTACGACCGACAGGAGCAACTAGCTGAATCACGGCCCGACCTTTTCCGCCAGATGATGGGGCTACATCCCACGTCGGTAGGCGAGAACTATACGACCGACCTTGAACTGGTACGCAACAAACTCTTCTCCAATCCGGACAAATACATAGGCGTAGGCGAAATAGGGCTGGACTTCTATTGGGACACCACATATAGAAACCAACAAATAGAGGTGCTGGAGCGGCAAATAGGCTGGGCTCAAGAGCTCGACAAGCCCATTGTTCTTCATTTGCGCAACGGCAAGGACGGCAACTCCGACAATGACGCATACGATGCTGTATTCAAACTGTTAGAGAGGCTTTCGCGAAATAAATATAAAGGTATTATGCATTGTTTCAGCGGCACGATGGAAGATGCTGAACGAGCAGTCGATATGGGTTTCTGTATAGGCATTGGAGGAACCCTGACCTACAAGAAATCTTCCTTGCCAGAGATTGTTAAAGCCCTGCCGCTCGAAAGGATAGTCCTTGAAACAGATGACCCATACCTTGCGCCCGTCCCCTACCGCGGTCGCCGCAACGAACCGTCATATATCACTTTTGTTGCCGAGAAAGTTGCAGAAATAAAAAACATCAGCTCAGAAAAGGTTGCTGACGTTACAACGGCCAATGCCAAAGAGTTGTTTAATCTTTAGGCTCTAGGCTTTTATCTTATTTCAAGAATTTTTTGGATCTGAAGCGAGAGGCGCCAATGGGGGTGCTGCTTGATGTATGCGACGGTAGATTTTTTGTTGGAGTCGTTGATTACAGGGTCGTCGGCATCGATTGGCTGAAGGAAACGGTGTTTTACCTGAATGTCATCATATTCCTTAACGTTGTCCTCGTTTTCGAAGAGCAGCTTTAGTTCGTCGGCATATTTCAGCACAGGTGCCGCCTTTTTGCCAAGCCATATATCCTTGGGCGAGAGGGTGATCCAGTCGACATTTTCTGGAAGGGGGAGTGTGCCGTTGGTCTCAACAGCGATGTACTTGCCAGCGGAATGGAGCTTGTCGACCAGTGAGGCTGTAAGCTGCAAAGCCGGCTCGCCACCGGTAATGACAACCAAACGGGCAGGATATTTTGTCGCTTCGGCAACGATTTCATCCTCCGTCATCTCAACACCATCATTGTGCTTCGTGTCGCAGAAGGGGCAATGAAGGTTACAGCCGCTGAAGCGGATAAAGACGGCAGGTGTACCGCTGTGGTAGCCTTCGCCCTGCAAGGAATAGAATATCTCGTTTACTTTCACGGCTCGTCGACTTCGTATGTTGCTGTGTTGCCTGTGGTTTCCTGCACATCGACACGGTAGCAGTTAGGCACCTGCTGTTGGCACCAGCGGGCAATGTTCTCGGCCGTAGGGTTGCAGCCAATGATGTCGTTGATGACTTGATGATCCAGTTTGTCGGTGATGCTGCTCTTTATCTTTGAGAAATCCACCACCATACCGTTGCTGTTCAGTTCGCGGCTCTTGCAGTAAATGGTGATTTGCCAGTTGTGGCCGTGCAGTTGGGTGCATTTGCTCGGGTAGTCGAGTTCGAGCCGATGAGCTCCAGAGACTTCTATCTTTTTAGTTACGTAGTACATAGTTGTTATTTTTCGTATATTGTGGGGTCGGGGATGCCGGCTTGGCGGAAGGCCTCGCGGCGTTCGGTGCAGGTGCCGCAGGTGCCGCAATGCCGAGCGCCACCGCGATAACAGGAATAGGTCTGACCGTAATCGATGCCGAGAGCCGCTCCGCGTCGCACTATGTCGGCCTTGGTCAGATGTGTAAACGGCGCTGCCAACTTTACTCCGTTGTAAGTTCCAGCCTTCATAGCGGCGTCCATAGCGGCGATAAAATCGGGCCGGCAGTCGGGATAGATGGCGTGGTCGCCGCCGTGATTGGCGATAAGAACGCGCTGCAGACCCCTGTTCTCAGCAAGCCCGCAGGCGATGCTGAGCATAATGCCGTTGCGGAATGGCACCACGGTGCTCTTCATATTAGTGTCGTCGTAACTTCCGTCGGGAATAGCATCGGCGCCGCTAAGCAGCGACGAGTCGAAATAGCTCTTCATAAAAGCGAGGTCGATAACCAGATGCTCAATGCCCATCGATGCACAATGGCGGCGGGCGCAGGCAATTTCCTGAGACGCGTGGTTGCTGCCGTAGTCGAAGGTGACGGCGAGCGCTATGCGATGCTGTTCTTCGTAGAGCAGAGTGGTCGAATCGAGGCCACCGGAATAGATTATTACGGAGTCTTTGTCGGACATTTTATTTGTTTTGCTCGAAAGAAAACAACAAGGGTGTCCCGAAGTGTTCCGGGACACCACTCGTTGTTAGATTATAATGTGCTTGTTTAGCGTTTGGTCGAAATGATGAGGAAGTCGGTGGTTGACCAGAAAGCGGCAACATCTTTAACAACAAGCTTGCGGGCGAGCTTACTGTCGGTCTCGTCGTAAACAAACTCGTAAGAGCCTTCCGGGTGTTTCGAGATAAGACGAGCCTTGCGGAGGTTGACGTCGAAGGAGGTCACCTTGTTTTTGTCGATAAGGGTGAAGTTCTTGACGTTCACATTGTTGGTAGCTTTCTGAGTCTTGAAGAGGAGGCCGCCTTCTTTGCTAACGATGCCTTTTTCCTTAAGTTCGTCATAGTTGCCAACAACATAGTAAGCTCTGTGTGACTGGTCGGCGAGGTAAGCCATTTCCTCTTGCTGCTGAGCAATCTGGGCGTCTTTCTGCTGGTTGGCCTGAGTCAGGTCGTTGACGTTGCCGGAGAGTTTCTTGATGGTTTCCTTGCTGATGGTCAGTTCGTTCATCAAGCTGTTGATTTGGTTTTCCTGCTCTTCCATACGGGCGTTTAGGCTTTCGATGAAGGTCTGCAGTTTGGAGTTTTCGTCATTAAGGCTGGCCACTTTGCTGTTGAGCGAGGCAATCTTGGCCTTGTTCTGAGCCATCATATTCTCGATAACGGCCAACTGGTCAGTAATTTGACCTTTAACTGCGGCACTTTTCTCGGGGTGCTGCTGGCGCAGAGTCGAGATTTGGCTGTAGCGCGAGGAAATCTCGGTCAAGTTGTTCTCGATGTCGCTGAGCACTTCGAAAAGAGCATCGATTTCAACGTCTTTCTGGTTGATAATTTCCTGAAGAGAGTCGGCAACAGCGGCTGTTTTTTCATCGTTGCCTGCGCAGGAGGCGAAAAAGAGCGGCATAGCTGCCATTACAATTACAAATAATTTCTTCATAATAATGTAGTATTAAATTTATTGATTATAATCTTTGTGTTTCTTTATGTCAATATATATCAGGTAGTTAATCAGGAATTACGGCAAGCCACCATTCTTGATTGACGATGCAAATTTACAAAATAATTTTTAAATTGCATTCCTTTTATACTATTTTTTGCTTTTAAACCGGTTTTTATGAATGCGGGAATTTGGGAATGCGTTAATGTGTTAATGTGGGAATTCGTAGTACTTTTTGTCCTCCTCCCAAAAAAAACTTGTGTCGCACCCTATTTGGTTAAAGTTAAGGTTAAAGTCAAGGTAAAAAAATGTTTTCGTTATCGTTTTCGTTGACCTAGAGTTGACATAGAATTGACCCAAGGAAAATGTTATGGTAAATTGAAATGGCGGCACCTTTTTCTGAGGGGATTTTTGGGTGGGAAAAAAAAGATTTTTTGAAAAAAAATTATTGAATAATATTTATTTGTATCTTTGTGTGGGGAAATTTCTTTGAAATTTCTCTATAACTAGTTAATTTATATAAAATTATACGCAAAGAACATTAAATAAAATATGTCAAAAGAGATAAAATTCAGCCTCGTCTACCGCGATATGTGGCAGTCGTCAGGCAAATATCAGCCTCGCGTCGACCAGTTGACAAAGATAGCACCTGTCATTGTGGCGATGGGCTGTTTTGACCGCGTTGAGACCAACGGCGGTGCTTTTGAGCAGGTGAACCTGATGTATGGTGAGAACCCGAACAAGGCTGTGCGTGCGTGGACCAAAGAGTTTAACAAGGCTGGCATCCAGACCCATATGCTGGAGCGCGCATTGAACGGTCTGCGTATGTACGGTGTGCCGAAGGATGTGCGCCGCCTGATGTGCACGGTTAAGAAGGCTCAAGGTGTGGACATTATGCGTTCATTCTGTGGATTGAACGATCCGCGCAACCTCGAGCTTTCGGTGAAATATGCCAAGGAAGCCGGAATGATAAGCCAGGCTGCGTTGAGCATCACCCACTCGCCGGTGCATACCGTTGAGTACTATATGGGAATTGTGGACAAAGTGGTGGAGTTCGGTGCCGACGAGATTGCCCTGAAGGATATGGCCGGTGTCGGCCGTCCTGCAACACTGGGCAAACTGGTGTATGAAATCAAGAAGAAATATCCGCATATTGTTGTTCAGTATCACGGCCATACCGGCCCCGGTCTCTCGATGGCCTCAACCCTCGAGGTTGCCAAAGCCGGCGCCGACGTCATCGACTGCGCTATGGAACCTCTTTCGTGGGGTATGGTGCATCCCGATGTCATCTCCGTTCAGGCTATGCTTAAGGATGCCGGTTTCCTGGTCAAGGACATCAATATGGAGGCCTATATGGAGGCTCGCAAGTTGAATCAGGAGTTCATCGACGACTTTTTGGGTCTTTATATCAACCCCGGCAACCGTGTCAGCACATCGCTGCTTGTGGGCTGCGGCCTGCCTGGCGGTATGATGGGCTCGATGATGAGCGACCTTAGAGGCGTTCACGGCGCCATCAATATGGCACTTAAGAAGAGCGGCAAGCCCGAGGTTAGCTTTGAGGAACTCACCGTGCAGCTCTTCCAAGAGGTAGAGCTTATATGGCCTATGCTGGGCTATCCCCCGCTGGTGACGCCCTTCAGCCAGTACAGCAAAAACACCGCTGTGCTTAACCTGCTCAATATGGCTCAGGGCAAGCCCCGTTTCAGCCAGATTGACAAGGACACCTGGAATATGATACTGGGCCGCGCCGGCCGTCTGCCCGGTCCGCTGGCTCCGGAGGTTGTTGAGCTGGCCAAGGAGCAAGGTCAGGAGTTTTACGAGGGCAACCCGCAGGACTTCTACCCCGACGCATTGCCCGAATACATCAAGGAGATGGAGGAAAAAGGCTGGGACCGTGGCGAAGACGACGAGGAATTGTTTGAATTGGCAATGCACGACCGTCAGTACCGCGACTACAAGAGCGGCGTAGCCAAAGACCGTTTCTACAAGGAGGTCGAGAAACTTCGCGCCGAGCGCAATGCCGCTCCGACGGCACAGGTTGTCGAACCTGGCACGATGCCCAACTATATGAAGGAACGCTACCGCAACGCCACACCTGTCGTGGCCACCGCAACGGGACAGCTGCTGTGGGAAATAGCCTTTGACGACGAGTCTGTTCCTCCGGCTCCGGGTCGCGAATACAAAGCTGGCGACACCTTCTGCATCATCCAGGCCAGCTACGCTATGGTGCCGGTGACGCTCACCGTCGGCGGCCGTCTTGTCGACACCTTTATGCACCAGGGCACAATGGTGAAAAAAGGTTCCGTTATCGGATGGATTGAGCCTGAAAATTAAAAAAAGTTTGCGCAATTAAAAAATAAGGTGTAATTTTGCCGTTTGATACACCAAGGTTTTTCTTGGTTATCAAACGGCTTTTTTATTGTAAAACAGATAAATAGAACAATATGGATCCACTAAGTCCTTTTGCACTTATTATCGGTGCAATCTTTGTAAACAACGTTGTATTGGCACAATTTCTAGGAATCTGCCCTTTCCTTGGAGTGTCAAAAGATGTTAAAAGTTCATTGGGTATGGGCGGCGCAGTTTTGTTTGTTATGCTGCTCGCCACACTGGTGACATACCTTATCTATAAGTATTTACTTATGCCGTTCAATTTAGTATATCTCCAAACCATCGCCTACATCCTTGTCATTGCCGGACTCGTACAGATGGTTGAGATAGTACTTAAGAAGATTGCCCCTGCTCTTTATCAGACACTTGGTGTATTCCTGCCTCTGATCACCACCAACTGCGCCGTATTAGGTGTGGCCATTCTGGTAATCCAGAAAGATATGAACCTCCTTCAGAGTATCATCTATGCAGGCAGTATCGCAATAGGTTTCACACTGGCATTGGTCATCTTTGCCGGCATACGCGAGCAGATGGAGCTGACCGGTGTACCAAAGGGAATGAAAGGTGTGCCTATCGCACTTGTTACCGCCGGCATACTTGCAATGGCATTTATGGGCTTTGGCGGCATCGTTCCTACACCGTGATTTTCGACCCCGAATTTGTTAAAATTCAGAATTATTTTCTTTAAAAAACAGAGCGAATTGCGTAAATGTTAAATGTTAAATCATTTTGTAATATATTAACATTCAGGTAATAAATTGCATTTTAAGATTTTTTAATATTTTTTTTTCTTCTATCGTTAATAATTGTAGTACTTTTGCCACTCGAAATAGAAAGAAAACAACATTAAATTAATTAATAACCAATTTAAATTAAAACACAATGAAGAAAGTATTTTTTGCATTAGCAGTTGTTGCTATGTTCTCATTCGTAGCTTGCAACGGTAACGCCGCTGCTGAAGACACCACCGCCACTGAGCCCGCTATCGAGGAAGTTGCTCCCGAGGCTACCGAAGAGGCTGTTGAGGCTGTTGAAGGCATGGCTGAAGAGGCTGCTGCTGAGACCGAGGCTGTTGTTGCTGAATAATCTCAACACTGCAAACGCAACGGAATAATATTCCGCAAGACAAGATAGAGCCGCACTAAGTGTGGCTCTTATTTTTTATAAACATTTTGCCATATAGCGGTTTCTTTGTATCTTTGCAAAAATTTTCAAACAACAAAAAGACTATATATGAACAAATACTGCATAATTATGGCCGGTGGCATCGGAAGCCGTTTCTGGCCGCTGAGCAAAAACAACTATCCCAAACAATTCATTGATATACTTGGAACCGGCAAGAGTTTTATCCGCAGCACATTCGAACGTTTTCTTCCAATTGTGCCTGCCGAGAATTTCCTCGTGGTGACCAACGCTGCATACAAAGAGACTGTGCTGGAACATCTTCCTGAACTGAAAGCCGAACAGGTGCTGTGTGAGCCGATGCGCCGCAACACTGCTCCATGCATAGCCTACGCCAGCTACCGCATCCAGTCGCAATGCAAAGATGCTGTCATCGCTGTCACGCCGGCAGATCACCTTGTGCTCAACGAGACAACATTTCAAAAGACGATAAGCACCGGATTTGATTTTGTCGGTCAGGATGCCAACAGCGACGCACTTTTGACCATCGGCATCAAGCCGAGCCGTCCCGAGACTGGCTACGGCTACATCGAACTGCCGCAAGGGACGATAAACGAGGGCTGTGTGACAGCTATTGAAGGCTTTAAAGAGAAGCCTGACCTGAAGAAAGCCAAAGCCTTTGTCGCCGCAGGCAACTACCTTTGGAACTCAGGCATCTTTATCTGGTCGCTGAAAGGCATACTCAACGCTTTCCACACCTTCCTGCCCGATATGGCAGCACTGTTCGAAGAAGGCAATGAGATCTATGGAACAGCCGCTGAACAAGACTTTATCAACCATAAGTTCGCCGACTGTCAGAACATCTCTATCGACTACGGAGTAATGGAACACGCAAAGAAAAGATACACCATTCCCGCCGAGTTTGGCTGGAGCGACATCGGAACCTGGGGCTCGCTGTTCACCCATGTGGACAAAGACGCTGACAACAACGCACGAAGAGGCAAAACCATCCTCACCGCCACCAAGAACAGTATCGTCAATGTTGAAGACGGCGTTGAAGCCATTGTCGAAGGTCTTGACGGATACCTTGTAGCATATCGCGACAAGTCGTTGCTTGTCTGCCGACTGTCAGAAGAGCAGCACATAAAGGAATGGGTTGAAAAATTGTAAAAAAAAGCGGGAACCACCTGTTCCCGCCTTTTACATTTTTTTAATTCAAGTACAACTTGATTCTGACATTTCTGACATTGATACACTGCGTGCATCGAGCAAAATTCAAAATGTTCTGAATCACTCTGTCAGACGGTTGTGCTGTGCTTGCAGATTCCGAAGATGTATTTGTGCCAAAGGATCTGTGACCCCGTTTAAAATCGTAAGCCTGCATCATAAGCACTTTATTTAATTAAACAATCTATGTCGATTACCCTTGTCAGGAATCATTCACACCACATAAACAGAAAAAGATGCATTTTATTGCATCCAAAGTGTTTTTTAACATTTTTATTTTTCTGTCTCTTGTTGATTATCCCTCGTGAGAGCAGTTCACAGGAACGTTACAGATTGGTTTTCTGGAATGTAGAGAATCTTTTCGACACTTGGGATGATAGCACAAAAAACGATGACGCCTTCACTCCCACGGGCGAAAATCATTGGAATAACAAACGATACAAGGCAAAATTAACAAATATCTACAAAACATTGGTCGCCATTGGCGATAACAATGGGCATTTTAATATGCCCTTAGCCATAGGACTTGCCGAGGTTGAGAATGACAAAGTGCTGCGCGACCTAACCAAAGGCACACCACTGAGACGTTTCAACTACGGATTTGTCCACTACGATTCGCCCGACCAACGTGGTATCGATAACGCACTGCTTTACAGAAAAGAGCTATTTAAGCCGTATCTTGCAAAGGCAATAAATGTCAGCGGTTCAAACGCCTACACTCGCGACATCCTACTGGTTGAGGGCACTACCTGCAACGGTGACACTCTGATCTTCCTTGTCAATCATTTTCCTTCAAAGCGCGGGGGCGTAACCGCCGACAAACAACGAATGGCCATTGCAAAGAGACTGCGCTACACAATGGATACCCTTGCAACCATCCACCCCACAGCAGCGATAGTGGTGATGGGTGACTTCAACTCGACGCCGCACGACAACGAAATCGCAGAAGGTCTGATGCGCAAAGGAGACACCTGCTTTGTCAATCTTATGGCTTCAGCCAAAGCAGGGCAGGGATCATACAACTATCAGGGGAGCTGGTCGTTCCTCGACCAGATAATCGTTTCTCGTAACCTTGCCTCCACCGACAGTAACTGCCCATTGCATCTAGTTGCCCGGCAAGGCCAAGCCTTCTGCGCCGATTTCCTGCTTACTGGCGACGAGAAGAATCTAACACATAAACCCTTCCGCACTTTTCTCGGCATCAAATACCTAGGCGGCTACAGCGACCACCTGCCGGTATTCATCGATATTGAACGTTAGGGACAAAAAAAATCCCTCACAAGGAGGGATCAGAGTTTTCTATGACTGCCTTTATAGTTCGACATACATATTGTGTTCCTTAGCCAAACGGCGCAGATTTATGATAGCATAGCGCATACGCCCCAAGGCTGTGTTGATGCTCACGCCTGTCCGTTCGGCAATTTCCTTGAAATCCATCTTGCCGTAATGACGCAGAATCACCACGCGGCGCTGCTCGGGAGGCAGCATTTTAACCAGTTTGCGGACATTGGCGCTGGTTTGCTTTTTCATAATCTCCTTTTCGATATTGTCGTCGTGAAGTTTGAGAGTGTCAACCACGTCGCAGTCCGGTCTGTTCGGGACAATGGGCATCTTTCCGAGTCTACGGAAATAGTCAACTATAAGATTATGAGCGATACGCATAACCCAATGAATAAACTTGTTCTCATCCTTATAGTAGCCCGAATTGATAGTGTATATTACTTTATAAAAGGTATCCTGAAAGATATCGTCAGCGATATCCTTGTCCTTGACCACCGAGAAGATGTAGCCGTAGACCTTGTTCTGGTACCTTGAAAGTAATACTTCGAAGCACGAATAATCACCTTCTTTGTAACCTATGATCAACTCGTTGTCACTGAGTGTGCAAGTTGTTGTGTCCATTTTTTCCTCCTTTAATTTTGGTTTACAAATGGTAATTTTTTTCGATAATCGTTAGTTTTCGTTAAACTTCATTTTCAAGTTGCAAAGATACAAAGTTTTTTTTAATCGGACAAACATCTACGCAACTTTTTTTGTTTTAGTATGTGCAAATGTTAATTTATTGCATTAAAATCCAAAAAATTATGTTAAGAAAAAATTTTAACATTTCGCAGTAAAGATATTTTCAGATTATCAGATTATTATGAAAAATGGATTATCTATTTAACGATTTTCATATTCTCTTATAAGCGTCATAATTTCCTCAACCTTGTAATCCAAATCCTTTTCTCCGTCAATCCAATGTATATTGACACCGTTGCGTTCCATACGTCGGAACCACGTCATCTGTCGTTTTGCAAAACGCCTTATGTCCGTATAAAGATTCTTATACATAGCCTCATACGAATAATCCTCCGTAAGATATCGGGCTATATGTTTGTATTCCAAGCCATATTTCAGCAATCTTTCAACAGGAACACCATTGTCGAGCAGATTCCTCACCTCGTCGATCATACCGTTCTCCAGTCGTTGGCGAAGCCTCACCCCTATCCTTTCAATCACAATCTCACGCGGAAAACTTATGCCCACAATCAGATGCTTCATCTCCGGCAAATGAGTGAACTCGTCCGGGTGTTGCTGGCGGAACTCTTGAATTTCAAGAGCTCGAAGCAGACGGTCGCGCGTCTCCGTGTCTGTATGGTTGTGGAGTTTGATAAGCGATGCCAGCCGCGCAGTCAATTCCTCGTCAGAATACTTGCGCAGCTCCTCGCGGTAGTTCTCGTCAATCGGCGCATCCGGCAATTCATATCTACGAACAATAGCCTCAATATAAAGCCCTGTTCCACCGCACAAAATGGGCTTGTGACCACGTTCCAGTATCGAATCAAACGCTGCAATAAAGTCATTCTGAAACTTATATACATTATATTCTTCGCCAGCGTCACGTATGTCAATCAAATGATATGGAATCTGATGCCCATTCAGATTATATTCGTCCAAATCCTTCCCCGTACCTATGTCCATACCGCGAAACACCTGGCGCGAATCAGCACTGATAATCTCGCCGTCAATTCTATCGGCGATGGCGACAGCCAAAGCCGTTTTGCCGCACGCAGTAGGACCAAGAATGGTCAGCAACCGTGCAGCGTCACGACTTCCCTTTTGGGAATCATTTACAGACATCGGAATTAATCCTCGAACGAGAGTTTGCCGCGTTGCTTGTCGAACTGATAAGCACCAAAGCGGCTCAAACCCTCACGGTTGATGATAAACTTATAGTCAACACCTTTAACGACAACCACCTCTACATTGAACAGGTGTTTCTGGCCTATCTGCATTTCTTTGAAGATGATAGTAGTCTTGTCAAGTATGTTGCCGTCGGGGTCGAAAGCATTGTCACGGTCGGGGAAATCCTCCTTGTTGATGCGGCGCTGATAGAGGAAATTCATAGCCTCTTCCCAAGAGATAGCTATAGGCTCTGCATAGCGCTCATCGATCAGCATAGGCATCATCGAGCCGTTTACGATGCACTGGATCTCACCCTTTGCCGACGAAATCATAGTAGCCGGTATAGTCCCCTCGTCGTGGATAATCTCAGGCTTGTAGTCGCTCTCAGGTATCGGAGTATTCACTAGGTCGATGACCTTGCCGTCTTCCGTACGTTTCACCGTCGGTGTATCTGAAGCCAGGTTGTTAATCAGCTTCTTCGACACGTAGTCAGTACGCAGAATGAGGAACTCCAGTCGGCGGTTCAGTTGGTGTGCAGCCTCTTGACGCCCCTTGTCGTTCATATGGTTGATATAGTCGCATTCAAGCGTGGTTCCTTCAGCAAACGAATAAGGCTTGCCGTCTACACGGATAGTCATATTGCGGTCGAGTGTACGCGGCACACGCTCGGCATAGCCCTTTGCCACAAGGCGTTCAGGTTCGATGCCACGCGAAATCAGATAGTCAACCACCGACTGTGCACGTCGCTGCGACAAGGTGTCGTTGGTCAGACCCAAGAACGGGCGACAGTCAGTATGGGCGCGCAACTCAACAACCACATTAGGATTGTTGACCATAACTAGGTAGAGGTCCATCAGCGAGTCCATAAACTCCTCTTTCAGGTCCCACTTTGCAAGGTCGTAGCGGATTTCAGGCAGCACCACAGGCTGTTTCGGAACCGGCTCCAGACGGAAATCGTGCACCAGGTCCTTGTCGGTGTTGTAGCCGCAGGTGCTCTCAGAGCCTTCAATCGAGAAATAGTCGACCTTCGACACATACATTTTGTATACCACATTGCGCTTAATCTGGTCTACGCCAAAGCGGTAGAAGCCCTGCTTGTTGGTATATGTCTCAAACTCGCCACCGTCCGAGCCCACAATGCGGACCTTGGCACTCTCCACCAGCTGCATCGACTTCTCATCGCGGATAGTACCCTCAATGCTGTACAGCAGCGGAGGCAGTTCGAAATAGAAAAGGTCGTCGTTGATGGGCGGCACCTTTTTGCCTTTCTTGTCAGTCTTCTTGTTGTGCGGATCGTCAAACGGACGGTTCGACGAGAAATAGCCACGCTCCATCATATAGTGCTGACTTTCGGGATAATATACTATACTCATCTCGTCATACGACGAGTTGATAGGGATGCCCAGATTCTCCGGTATTGACCATTTGCGGCCGTTCTTTGCCGTACGGAAAATATCAAGACCGCCGACACCCGGCAGACCGTTCGACGAGAAATACATAGTCGAGTCGTTGCGCAGCGTCGGGAACACCTCGCGGCCGGCGCTGTTCACCGTACCGCCCAGGTTGACGGGCGTACCGAAATCATCGTCCACCGACTTACGGGTCACCATCCAGAGGTCATAGTCGCCATAGCCGTTGGGCATATCCGACGAGAAATACATAGTCAGCTGGTCGCGTGTCAGCGTCGGGTAGAGATAGTTGTACATCGTGTCGCCCAGATTCAATCTTATCGGCTCCGACCATTCGCCGTTCATATCGGCATCATCGTCCTTTTTACCCTTGCGACCGGGCTTGCTGTCGATCGAGGCACCGCCTTTGGTCGAATAGTACACATAGCAGCCCTGTGTCTCGTGCTCACGCGAGTCGCAACGCGAGAAATAGATTGACTTGCCGTCGGGCGAGAACCAAGCCTCACCTTCGTTCACAGGAGTGTTGACCTTGTTGCTCTTGTCGAATGACTCCACAGCGTCGCTCCAGTTGCCCTTGCGGTCCTGGAACACGGTATAGAAATCCGAGAAAGCCTGACCTGTCCAAGCATCGTGCTTGCCGTCATCGGTCTCGCCGAAACGCGACGAGGTGAATACCAGCCTTGTAGTGTCGTCGCCATAGAAACGGGGAGCCCAGTCGTTAAAGTCTGTCGACCATTTCTCCAGTTTAACAATATTGTGACGCGTACGGTTCATAAAGAGCTGATTGACATATATAATCGAAGCCTTGCGTTGTTGTGCCAGCTTATCGTCAGGCACCAGCTCGAGATACTTGCCGTAGTATTCATCGGCCTCGTCAAACTTATTCTCAAAACGGTACATCTCAGCCATATAGTAGTAAAGCTTCGGCTCGGTGGTATAGTATTTCTGGTTGATCAGTCGTTTGTAGACGCGCTCCGCCTTGGGGAAGTTGTTCATCAGGCGGTAGCACTCACCCATCTGGAAATAGCATCGGTTCTTTTCCGCCTTGTTCGACGAAATCTTGTTATACGCCTCCTCGTATTTCTGCAGGGCAGCAATATACTGCTTCTGATTGAAAAGGTCGTCAGCCTTCTGGGCCAAACTTTTGGTCTGCGCAAAGGCTGCAGGAGCTAAAAAAAGCGAAACTGCAAGCAGCAAAAGACTTTTTTTGAAGGTTTTCATATATATTCTATTAATCTATTTACAAATATAATTACATTATAATCAATGCAATAAAACCCTCCGCAAAAGATTTTAGTACACTGAATCAAATTGCTAAAATACACATTTTTTCTAAAATATCACGCTTTTCTTGCAGAAAAACCTAAAAAAATATAAGGAGAGCTAAAAAACAATACCTCTCATTGTCTTTTAACTCCCCTTTTAGCTTATCCTAACTTCCTATAATTTCGGACAAAAATACTATTTCAAGTTTATCAGCGGCAGCGAGTTGCCCATCATATACTGAGGCATCTTGCCGTCCCACTTTTGCACAGCCTCATACTCAACCAGTTTCGGGTTGCTTTCCAACGCCTTAGCCTTTATGCGGATAGCTTCAGCGTCGGCCTCGGCGCGGATCTTGGTCTGCTTGGCCTGCTCCTCAATCTGGATAGTCACATTCTTAGCCTTCAGAGCCTGCTGCTCAGCAACCTGCTTTTCCTTGATGGCATTCTCGAAATCGTCATCAAAATCGATGTTAACCAACTGGAATTGAATATTCAAGAAATAGTTGCTATCCAACGTGCGGCGCAGCATACTTTCGATCTCGCGGCGAACAGCATCACGGTTCTCGACTATCTCGGTGGCGGCAAAATTACCGAAAGCCTGCTTCATGGCCGAGCGGATGAACGGCACAACGATGCGGTTGTGGTAGTCGTCGCCAACGTTCCTGATCAGATTGTTGACATTCTCGCGCACAAGGTCGTAGTTGATGGTGTACTGTACCTCCGAAGTCTGCACGTCGCGGGTATACGAATTCTCCGTGCCATCAAACTTTTTCTGCTGCACATTGACTTTCTTAATAGTCTGAATAAAAGGAATTTTCACGTGCAAGCCGTCTTCAATCACACCCGGAGAAATCTTGCCAAAGGTGCTCAGCACACCTCTTTCGGTCGACTTGATGGTGTAGAACGACGAGAACACAGTGATAACAACAATCAGCGCCAGTAGCGCCAGCAGGCTAATCTGCCCGACAGACATATCTTTCAACTTCTTCATTTTATTATTTTTTTGTCCTGATAACGGCGGCCGTTCCAAAATATTGTGTTTCGACAAACAATAAAAAATGTGTGTCGCAGTTACCTTTCATATCATCACACAAAACCAATGAACAAGCAAATAGCAATCGGGCACCTGGCTTGCGCCGCCACATATACCATCTTCGGAATCAACATAGTACTCTGCCGCGACATCGCCACCGACGGAGGCCTGTCGCCTATGGTGCTCTTTACTATGCGCGCCGTCGTTGCCGGTTCCCTCTTCTGGCTCGCCTCGCTCATTGCTCCGCGCGAGCGCATCTCCAAGCCCGACCTGCTGCGTGTGGCGGGAGCAGCGGTGCTAGGCATCTTCCTGCCTCAGCTCACATTCCTATACGCAATATCGATGACCGCTCCCGTCGACCTCTCCGTCATCAACACCATCACCCCCATCATCACGATGTTTGCCGCCGCCATATTCCTCAAGGAGCCTATCACTTTCAAGAAAGCCGGCGGTGTTGCCGTCAGCTTTGCCGGCATCGTGTGGCTCATCCTCCAGAGTGTCGCCATCGGCGGCGGAGCCAGCGCCACGCGGCCCCTCGGCGTGCTGCTATGCATAGCCAACAGCACCGTCTTTGCCCTCTACCTCAGCACTTGCCGCCCACTCACGGCACGCTACAGTTCCATCACCCTGATGAAGTGGATGTTCCTCATCTCCTTCTTCCTCTCGCTGCCCTTCACGCTGCCTCAGTTGCCCGCCACCGACTTTGCCGCCGTTCCCGTCAAAGTGTGGTGGGAGGTGGGTTTCCTAATCTTCTTCGCCACCTTTATCGCCTATTTCCTCATCCCCGTAGGGCAGCAACGCATCCGCCCCACCCTTGTCAGTATGTATGGATACCTGCAGCCGATCATAGCCATCTTCATCGCCATCAGCACCGGGATGGATACCCTCACCGTCACCAAACTTGCCGCCGCCCTGATGGTCTTTGCCGGTGTATGGCTCGTCAACCAGAGTCGCGCAGCAGCGTAGTTAATAGGAAGAATTCGTTAATGTATTATTGCGTTAATGTGAGAATGTGGGAATTCGTTAATGCGTTAATTTGTTAATTTCAACAATAATGGGGCTTCTCTAAATAAACTCCATAGGAGTTTTCTTCTAATATACGACAGAAGAAAGTCAAAATCAAAGTCAACGTTAAATAAAGTTATCGTTTTCGTTTTAATTAGAGTTAAGGTTAAAGTTTAAAAAAGTTTTTGTTAAAATGTCCTGCGTAGCCTTCCCCTCTCGGAGAGGGGTGGCCGAAGGTCGGGGTGTGTCGCACCCTCTTGGTTAAAGTTAAGGTTAAAGTTAAAAAAAAGTTTTCGTTGACCTAGCGTTGACCTAGAATTGACCTAGCGATGAGAGACAAGAAAAGCCCACTTAATTCTGGGTCAGTTCTGGGTCAATGAAGGTCGAAGATTCCCAATTTAACGAATTAACATTTTTCCAAATTCCAGACCGCCTTGATGCGTTACAGCGTTACAGTGTTACAGTTGAAAAAATGGTTTTTACCAAAAATCAAACTTAACATTTATTTATATAGGAACGTTAAAAAAGTTGTAACGATGTTATAGATTATTTTATTGACTTTGAGTCTGAAAACATCTTTAACCGTTAACCTTTTAACCTTTAACCTTTACATAATAAAGCATTTTAATGATTTTGGATGCCAAATAAAGAATTGTAACACTGTAACGCTGTAACGGTTCCTTATTCCCGCGTTGGAGCGGGCAAAGGCAAGGTGTTGGTTCAGTTCTTGATCAGTTTCTTATAGGCTGTGCCGTTGTTGGTGGTAACGCGGACGATGTAGGTGCCGGCGGCCAGGGCGGAGATGTCGAGCGCGGTCTGCAGGCCGTCGACCTTCTGTCGGGCCAGCAGCTTGCCGTTGAGGTCGTAGAGCTCAACCTCGCCGATGCGGAACGACGACGCCACCGTCACCGTCTCGCCTGCCGGGTTGGGCATCAGGTAGGTGTAGCGGTCGGCGACGGTCTCTATCCCTGTCGGGTCGGTGCCGCCGCCGCCACCGCCGGGCATATAGAAGCGGAGGCTGTCGCTCCAGTCGCTGTAGTAGGCGCTGTCGTTGTGGACGCACACCGAGCGCACCCGCGCCGTATACCAGCGCGCCGTGTCGAGACTGTTCAGCGTCGCCACCGTAACGCCGCATTCCGTTATGTCGCCATCCTCGGGCTCGCAGCCGTCGGCGCAGAGCGACAGCTGCCAGTGGTCGGTGTGGGGGCTGCCGTTCCACATCAGCGTGGCAACTCCGGCCTCGGCATACACCTTCGTCAGACCGCCGGGGGTGTGGCACGCCGGAGGAGGTATCACTCGCGAGGTGTCGATTATCGGGAAGAGATAGATGAATTGGTTGTAGGGCTTGCATTGAGAATTGTTTTCGCAATAATAATAAGTGTTTAACGTATGCCAGTTGGTGTCGCTAATTCCGTATCGGTCTCCGCTGCTGTAAGGCATATGCAGTTTGCGGCGGAAATGGTTCGGTTTGGGGGCCCAATCAAGGTGATCCTCCCATTCTTCAACACTGACAGCAGAGAGACCGACCCAGGCCTTGTCCCAAGAGTCCAGCACCGGATCGTAACGATCGTAATTGTTGTTCCCCGTCACGGCTACGTAAAACGAGTCGTACACCGTTATTGCAGAATCAAAGAAGACTTCATATAAATTACTGAATCGCTTTACTCCAAAATTATACTCATAATAAGATACAATCTTATACCTTGGTGTCATAGAGACGTTCCACTCCGCCTGAGCCAAAAGAATCATACTGTCGTTCAGGCTGTCAACCTCATACAGCCTTAGGTACTCAGGCTCAAGATACTTCCTAAGTATACTGTCTTCTATATAATTCACTGTGCCGTAATGAAAATGATTTATATGCAATTCCGCCGCGACACCTATAACACGCAGCGACGTGTCCACATAGCAATAGCGGGCCAATTCGCTTTTTTCACCACACCAATAGCCCGGTGAACCAGTATTTGACCACCATGAAGTTTGACCCCCATGCAGGAAATAATGGTCCCACCAGTTCGTGTCCCAGTAATAGTAGGTCGGCTCGCGGTCGCCGATGTCCAACGTGTCATACTGCGCACGGGCGCACATTCCCGTCGCTAGAAAAGCTAAAATAATTAGTACTTTTTTCATTGTTTAAAGATTTTAAAGGTTGAACATTAATCAGACTCACATTCTTTATAAAAAGACAGCCTTCTCTCCTCGGGTGTCCTCTTATTTACATTAGGAACTCCGTGAAAAACTGTAAATACCCGTTCAGAGTTTACCGACTCAACACTTTTCAATTCACGGTATCTATATTCCAACGGTTCCGCACACCTTGACAATGTGTTAAATGTATGCATTTGATATTTCAATGTCGTGGAAACATACTGGTCGTATCCACCAAGGACATACTTGTCATTGTTCCAATAAGTGCTTAAACCGTCCTGCTTGACACCGGAATTGATGTATGCCTGTATAGTGCCTGACGACGACAGGGATGATAACTTAAAATCGCCATATTCGCTTTTCCAGAACCCCGGATTACTCTCGTATGAATGAAGAAAAGCCAGCGATTTAGTCTTATAATTGTATATAAATTGGTCTGTCTCACGATTCCACGTGGTGCCGAGCGGAATCTCGTAATTGCTCTGCATTGCATACACCGAATGATAGGCTATCAAACTGGTTTTATATGTGGCCAAGTGGATTTGGGTGTTTGCATACCACCCTGAGGATTGGTTGTCAACCTCGTCCAAAAGGGCAGGATTTGACCTGTATGATATTGTTGCGAAAGTACTGCCGTCTATGCCCGCCAGCAACACCCCACCGTCAAGCCAGGGACGGACAAGGCCAGAAGGCCCCATGCAGAAGACATGGCACCAATTCTGGGGTCCGGAGGGCAGGAAAAAGTTGTTTTCATAATAAATCCTTATGTTTATATAATCGCCATAATCCCTGTTATATCCTGCCGTCAAGAAATAACAGCCCACCATACCGTTCTGAACCTGTTTTATATCCGTGAAAGTTTCTTTTCCATTCTTGACACATCCAGCCGAATAAACAGGGAACGGACTTATTTCCAGGTCCACCAGACAAGGATATGTTGTGTCACCCTGGCAGGTGCCTATGCAGGCCACGTGCATTGGGGGCCGCATTTCCCTGCAGAAACAGACCATTCGGGTAAATTCCTCAACAGGATAACGGTCTCCACCCGCTTCAAAACCGCTCTCTATTACGATTTGTTCTGGACCGAAAAAGACTCCGCCGATATCAAAATAGCCGATAACAGCCGACCGTTGCCTGGTTAGCGTATCCAGATGTCTGCCGCAGAAGTACAACGTGTCGTTCTCGATTACCATATCGTTCACATAGAGATTCTCCACCTCGGCCTCTCTTGCCGTCATATTTATGCCCGAATGAATAAATGTCGCTCTTTCAATCCCATTCACCTTCGAGTTGGAGCAGGATATGGTGGAAAGACTGTCGCGGTGACGCTCCTTGATTATCACCTTGTTCGACGGATTAGTAACATTGTACATATTTACGGTAACGCTGTTCTGCGCGGTAGCGGACAGACTTGTAAACAGTCCGCAAATAAATAATATTAAAAATCTTTTGTTCATTGTTATATTTTTTAACGATTTGACATAATATTGTTTCGTTTTCCCGCGTTACCTGACCGGTAACGCTTCTGCGTGCCTTGGGCTTTTGGGGGCGGGGCGGAATGGTTGGTGTTTTTTTTCTTCCGTCCTTGCCCGGTTGCCCAATATTTTTTGTCCGGCACCCTGACAGTCTTTCAGTTATTTACATAGCTCTTTCCCTTTCTTTGGTTGTGGGCCGACTTTTACGTCAACTCCGGTTGGTAACTTGGGGGCTTCCCGACAGGGCGGAGTTCCCCGTTATTTTTTACACTATATAAATGCATATTTTTTTGCCAGTTTGTGACATTTGATATGAAAAATAGTGTAATTTTAACATACTTTAACATTATGTAATAGGTTTCATAATGTTGGAATGTAATTCCTTATATTATTTTGTATAGTAGCACAGACCTAACATATCGCGGTATAACTATCATTTAACAGCTATACAGGTATATTCTCCTGTCCTTTCATCATAGGACATACTTACAACATACCCTTTGTCAGCCATTAGATTACACCATTTTTGTGCGTCTTCCTCGTTATTAGTAACATAAGTTACAACATCCTTGGATGAGCATCCATTAACATTATTGGCGGACTCATTCCTAAAACTAACACTATGACCTTCTTTTGCAAGTGCAAGAAGAGTGTCGATAAACTCTTGCCAATTCTTTTCACCTCGTATTGTAATATGGTGTGTCATACCGTCAATGGTATATGAAACCACACGAACCGACATTGTTTGTTGTACAGTGCTGTTTGGTTCAACGATTGTTTCTTTCTGGCAGCCGACTGCCATTAGGCTCAGCACTGTGAAAAGTGCTACTGTTTTAATGTTCCTTTTCATTTTGAAATTTTTTTATGGATTCTTTTACTTCTCTCAATATTCATAATTAAATGCGCCTGTTCTTTTGACACTATATTAAACACATAAAAGCTGTTGTCGCTCGATGAGACAACAACCAAATCACAATTCGGAATATCAATTTCCGTTCTTATATCAGGACATCCTTTCTTGCAATAATAAGTACCAACATTCTTTATTCCTTGATTTTTGTCTTCGATCATAAAATTTATAAGCAGTTCGGGATAATTCATCTCCCGGAGCAGGCTCTCCCAGCTGGCGGAGTCGCGTGCGGTGAGGGTGGTGACATCGACAAAGGTGCTGTCGTCGATGCGGTAGGCCTTGACAAAGCCGACCTGCAGGTCGTCGCGGTCTTTGTAGCGCATAAACACTTCGCTTACCTCCGATTTGACCACTCGGTGCAGGTATATTCTGGCCAGTGCCGCACCGCCAAGTGCTGCCATCGTCAATGCTACCAATATGACAATCCACCTTTTCATTCTTTACCAAATAACAGATTAAGACTTTCAACAACTCCAACCGTAGCCTTTACACCGTTTTGTTCCACAAACTGGTAAGGATAGTCGCGCGTGAGGGCTTTGAGGCTGAAAGGCGCTGTGAGCAGCATCAGCGTCACCAGCGCCAACCGTGTTACATTCACCTGGCTGTTGTGGTGGCTGTTGGTCGAAGTGCACTGGCGCTGCATATCGTGCGACAATCCGTCGTAGGCGCTTTGCAGGCAGGCAGGCGCATCCTGCCACTGGCTTCGGCGCGACTGCCGTTCGATCATCTTGTCTATTTGTACCTTGTCCATAGCCATATAATGTTAATAATTAATCTTTTTGCTGTATTCCGATAGTTTCTTGTGTATGCGTTCCATCCGCTTTTTCACGGTGGCTGTTTTGAGCTGCTTGATTGCCGCTATCTCGTGGTACTTGTAGCCGTTGAGATAGAGGTCGATCAGCTCGCGCTCTGCGTCGTTCAGGCAGACAATGAGCTCATCCAGTATCTCGCGCTGCTTTTGGATGTCGTCCTCGCCGGCGGTCTCTGTCTCCGTGTTGTTTTCTTCGCTTGCCCACTTCAGTTTCCTTTTGCGCAGAAAGTCGTGTATCACCGTCCTCGACTTTGCCCTGAGCCAGGCGTCCTTCTCCCTGTCGGTGGCGCCGGGGCGTAGGGTGGACCACGACTGCCATACGCTGAGCATTATGTCCTGCAGCAAGTCGTTGGCCTCGTCCACGTGGCCCTTGCAGGCACGGGCGCAACGGGTCAGCAGCATATTGCGGTTGCGCAGCAGCAGTTCGGCACATTGTTCTTCGGGTGCCAGAGGAGGTTCTATGTGGTTCTTTTCATCCAAAAGAATTTTTTTCTATATATATAATACTCACTTTTTGGCAAAAAGGTGACAAAGAGGAAAAAGTTTTTTAAGATGGACGTTGGAGGTTTTACGTTTTACATTGAATGTCAAACTATTAAACGCATCCAAAAGTACAAATTATTTCTCTTTTTTTAAAAAATATTTAAAACGTTTTATTTTAACTTCACACCATAATGCCATTCGATGAAATCGATATGCGCCATATGCGATTTGAGGGCCACACCTATAAAATGTCGGACGCGGCGATTCTCGCGACTCAGGTTGTAGTAGAGACCTACACGCTCATAGACAGGCGTGGTTCCGTGCTCGCTACGCGTAAGGTAAGCAGCAACGGCGGTGTGGAGCGTAAGACGGTGGTAGGTTGCCTCATAGACTCCGGCAAGGCCTATGTAGAACGGCAGACCGTAGTCCTCGTGCCAATGGCGGATGACGGCGGTGTGGCTATAGTTGTATGTGAGGTCGAGCGTGGCGCCTACGGCACGGGCAGGGTTGAAACGATAGAGCCATCCAGCCTGGGCTGTGTGGGCGTAGAAATAATTGTGTTTGGCTCCTGTGTAGCGTGGCATTACAATGCCTGGAGCGTATGAGACAAGCCATTCGCCGCCGCGGAAAGCAGGATTGTCGTAAGGCCAGTAATGCTGCCAGTTGACAAGAGGCCAGTGGGCCAGGCCACTATGGTCGAGGGTGTCGAACGACGAGACCCTGATTGTAACGTTTTGCTCCCATCGAGGTAGCGTGTAACCGACGGATAGCTGCAGGTAGTTGAGCCCCTTGTTGGGTTTTTTCAGGTAGCCGTTGGAGGAGTGCGCAAATTTAGCTGCAAAGACTATCTTGGAGTAGTCGCGCAAGCGATGGCTGCAAGATAGGCCAATCTGGACAAGGCAGTTGAGATGAGAACCGATGAATACGTTGTCGGGGTTGGGCGTGCGGCTGTAGGGGTTTGTGTAATACGCCAAGCCGCAGTCCATTTCAAGGTTAAGAGAATTACTGACTTTCGACGGGACACTGTCGCCGTCCATTAACACCCACCATTTGATTTGCATAATAGGTTCCTGTATAAAGCCGCTCAAGCCGATGCGATGTCCTGCAATGCCGTTGGGAAAGTAAGTGAAATTGGCCCTGACACCCATATCATAAGGATAACGGAGCATAGGGAAGTAGCCGTTGGTGTCCTCAAAGCCCCACACTTGCCGCCACGACAACGCTCCGTCTATTCCGACAGATACATCCTTGATATAGTCCCACTCGGACGAGTTTGGAACGGTGTAGCCCGACAGTAACGACACTGTCTTTTGGGGCTGTGCGGCAAGTTGCGCCGCGGAAACCAACAGGATAAATATGGGCAACAGGCGTTTCATCTAACCATTCCTAAATAGTCTTCTTCGCTAATGATGGCAACTCCGAGTTTTTCGGCTTTCTTGCGCTTTTCGGGTCCCATTTTGTCGCCTGCCAGCAGATAGTCGGTCTTGCCGCTGATGGAGCCGCTGACCTTGCCGCCGTTCTTCTCGATGTCGGCCTTGATTTCGTCGCGGCTGAAACGACTGAAGACACCGCTAACAACGAAAGTTTTGCCCTGCAATACATCCGACTGCTGGTAGGACGACTTGTCGACCTTGAAGACAAGTCCTGCATCGCGCAGACGCTGAATAAGTTGCATATGGCGCAGGTCGCTGAAATAGTCGTAGATGAACTTGGCTGTCTTTTCGCCCACATCCTCAACCGAAGCCAGTTCCTCTTCGCTGGCGGCAATAAGCGTGTCGATGTCGCCGAAATGACGTGCCAGTTTTTTGGCGCCCACTTCGCCAACATATCTGATTCCCAAGGCGAAAAGCACCCTTTCAAACGGCACCTCCTTAGATTTCTCTATGGCGGCGAGGATGTTGTCGGCACCCTTTTCCTGTATGCTGGCGCGGCGCTGGCCGCTCTCGTCGTATGATTCGAGTCCTATAAGCTGCTCGCGCGTAAGAGAATAGATATCAGCGATGTCCATCACCAGACCTTTCTTATAAAGCATCTCGAGGCGTTCGGAGCCGAGGCTGTCGATATTCATTGCCTTGCGCGACACAAAATGCTCGAGCCGCCCCACTATCTGCGGCGGACAGCCGTCGCTGTTGGGGCAGTAATGGCCAGCCTCGCCGTCGGCGCGGACAAGACGCGTCCCGCATTCGGGGCAATTGGTGATGTATGGCACCGGCTGCGCACCGGCCTTGCGATTGGAGAGGTCGACACCAACCACCTTGGGTATTATTTCACCGCCTTTCTCGATTAGCAGCGAGTCGCCCTCGCGGATGTCCATCTTTTCAATGAAGTCGGCGTTGACAAGTGTGGCGCGCTTGACAGTTGTTCCGCCCAGCCACACGGGGGTGAGGTTGGCAACGGGTGTGATGATGCCTGTGCGCCCCACCTGGAACGATATGCTCTCGAGCGGGGTGCTCACTTGCTGCGCCTTGAATTTAAAGGCTATTGCCCAGCGCGGCGATTTGGCGGTGAGTCCCAGCAGGTCCCACAACGCCACCTGATTGACCTTGATGACTATGCCGTCAGTGCCGAATGGGAGGTTCCAACGCTCATTGTCCCAATAGTCAATATATTCGCGTATTTCGTTGATGTTTAAACATTCCTTCATATAAGGCTGCACCTTAAAGCCCATCTGGATAAGACTCTGCATACGGTCAAAATGGGTGGAGTACTCTCCGTTTCCCGTTTTACTCCCCTCTCTGACCGCATCGCTACCTCCCCTCTCGAGAGGGGTGAAGGGACTGCCAGTGGCCGTCCCGATAGCGAAGCGAAGAATAAGGCCGAGGTGTGTCGCACTCTCCGTTCCCAGTTCTCCGTTCACCTGTGGCAGCATCACAAAGTAAGGGCAAAACTGCAGCTTGCGTCGTGCGCACTCGGCGGTATCCTGCAGCTTGAGACTGCCGCTGGCGGCATTGCGGGGGTTGGCGAAGGGTTCGTCGCCGTCGGCCTCGCGCTGATGGTTGAATGCTTCGAATTCAGCAAATGGATATACCACCTCACCCCTTACCTCGAAATCGTCGGGGTAATTACCTCTGAGCCTGAGCGGTATCGTAGGAATTGTGCGTGCGTTGGCGGTGATGTCGTCGCCCACGCTGCCGTTGCCGCGCGTCACAGCCTGCACAAGCTGGCCGTGTTTGTAGGTCAACCCTATGGCCACACCGTCGTATTTGAGCTCGCAGGTGTAACTGAAGGCTGTGTCGCCGAGCAACTTGCGGGTACGGGCCTCAAAGTCCACTATCTCATCGATCGAATAGGTGTTGCCCAACGAGAGCATCGGGAAACGGTGCGTCACCTGACGGAAGCTCTTGTTGACCTCTCCTCCCACCCTTTTGGTCGGCGAATTGGGCGACGCGAGGTCGGGATGCTGACGCTCAAGTTCGGCGAGTTCACGCAAAAGCTTGTCAAACTCAAAGTCACTCACCAACGAGCGGTCGTTCATATAATACTCGTAGTTGTAGCGGTCGAGGAGCTCGGTAAGCTCATCGATGCGCTGCCTTGCGGGTTCTATGTCTATATTGCTGAAAAGGTCCATAATAAACAAGTGTTATTGAATAGTTCCGCAAAAGTTGCGTGATACGGGGCCGGTGAGGGTGACGTCGACAAAAGCGGCGCCGGTGGGATTGAAATCGACCTTGAAGTCGCCACCGCGAGTAACGAGGTTTTTGTTGCCACTCACAATGGCACAGGCTGTCACTCCCGTTCCACAAGCCCAGGTTTCATCCTCCACACCGCGTTCATAGGTGCGCACAAAGAGGCGGCCGTCGGGCAGGTCTTCGATGAAATCGACATTGGTACCTTCAGGGAAAACATCCGAAAGGTTGCGCAGACGTCGTCCTTCGCAGACAACGTCGAAATGTTCCAGATCGCTGACACGCTGCACATAATGCGGCGAGCCGGTATCGAGGAACCATCCATCGAGACAGCGCCGGATGGTGTCGGAAGCGATATCTCGCATACCGAGTCGAACAATACCGAAGTTCTCCTGCGGATGCCAGACGAGAATCTCAGCACGGTGCGGGCCGTCGAAACCGACGAAGTTGAGCACACGGTGTCCAGATTCCTTGTCGACAGTTCCAAGTTCCAGGCTGGCGGCAAAAGCGGCGATGCAGCGTCCACCGTTGCCGCACATCGAACCCAACCGACCGTCGCTGTTGTAGTATTCCATAACGAAATCGGCACCGTCGGCATTGCCCAGCGTCATCAGGCCGTCAGCACCGACACCGAAACGGCGGTGGCAGATATGGGCTATCTGCTCCTGAGTAAGCTTGAGTTCCTTGTCGCGGATGTCTATCAGGACGAAATCGTTGCCTGCACCGTCATATTTGCAAAACTCTATCATTTTATAAAGTTTAAAGGTTAGAGTTTATTGGTTAAAGATTTTTTACTATTCGCCGTTGGGCATCAGATATTCTTCGTTGTCGGCCAGTTCCTCCTCTTCCCTCTCGGTTTTGAAATCCTCGTCGATAATCCTTTTGCGCGAGAAGAGAACGAGCAGCGAGCAGATGACTATGGAGAAGAAAATGATGGCGTAAACCATACATTCGATGCGTTCGGCGTAAGGTATTATCTCGCGGCCAGCGGCGATGTTCAGCTGACGCGGTATTGAAGCCAACACTGCGGAAGCCAGTCCCTTGGGAATCATCATCGACACAATCTGGCGGTCGATGCGAGTGTTCTTGCGACCCACAACAGCGATAAGTATGAAACGGACAACGAACAGCACCACCGCCACCACAAATCCGTAGAACAGCGAGACCGCGTCGTTGAAGGGTATGCTGATGCCGATATAGACGAAAAAGAAAGTCTTGAGGATGAACACTATCTCCTTTAAAAAGACCTTTTCGTTGATCTCGAGCGACTGCATCTGTCCGCGCTTGATTTTCTCAAAGCGCCGCAACAGCGAGAATTCGAAATAGGGAGCGTTGCCCAGCACGATACCGAAAGCCAGTGCGGCGATTGCGCCACTGTATCCGAGGGCTTCTGTAAGTCCGTAAATGACAAAGACGAACGCAGGTGTGAGGAACATCGAGTTCTGGCTGCGCCGCACACGTTGCAGCAATCCCGACCACACCATTCCGCCCACAACGCCGAGCAGCAGAGCCATAAAGAACGACGCAAAGAGGTTGCCGGCAATGCGTTCCACACGTATCTGCCCCATCTTGAAACCCTCCATAATGGCCAATGCGACAACGATGCAGAGCACTGCCGACAGTGCCGATTCGAGAGTCAGCACGGTGCGTGTCCTGTCGCTCACCTTCATCTGGCGCACCATCGGGATAACTATCGAAGCACCTGTTCCAGCCACCATACTGCCCAGCAGCAGCGCCGACATCCAGTCGATTCCCGCAATGAAGTGAGAGACCACTGCGGCGGCGATCATAGCGAGGATAAAGGAATAGAACATAACCTGCACCACACCGACCCAGTAGCGGCGAAGGTCGTCGATGTGCATATCAATGCCGCTGTCGACAAGGATGAAGACCAGCGTCACGGAAGCGAACAGCGAACCAAAACCACCCAGCATATCCGGCGTAAGCCAATGCAGCACAGGACCCAGCACGATGCCAATAGCCACAAGGAAAAGCACGTCGGGAACCCTTCGGCGGCTGAAGATGGCCGAGAAAAGGTGGGCGCAGAAAATCAGCACCCCGAGGAAAATGAAATATATCCAGATACTTTTTTGCATTGTGACGTTGTTTGACGTTTTACGTTTTATGTTTTACGTTGGACGTTTTATGTTGTTGATTTGGTATGTGTATTGTCCTTTAACTTCCCTTAACTTCTAAAAGTCGATGTCGGGGAAGAGTTTTCGGAGGGAGAGCATCGCTGGGTTCTGCTTCAACAGTTCGGCGAACTTCTCGTTGGGCAGATAGGCCTTGTGCTCGGTGTGTTCCACAAGGACAACCACCTTGTAGTTCAGCGACTCGTTGCCGGTCTTTTCGCGCAGGAAGCCCAGTATGCGGCTCTGGTAGTTGCGCAGCACCGACTCGAAATAGAGATTCGCCACCTGGATAGTGAAGAGGTTGTTGTTCTTCAACTCAACCTTCTTGTCCGCCAGTAGTTCATATAGTTTTTCGTCGCCCTTGCTCCTTTCCACAAGTTCCTTCCACAACTGTTCGAGACGCTCCTGTGTAAGCATCTCAGCCTCACGGCTCTCAAGCGAGCGTATAGGCTTGATTTCATGCTGTTCCGAGATTGATATTGACGTAAATCGCCTGTGCGGAATACCACTCACTGTCTTCACCTGCGGTGTAGGTTCAGGAGAGGCTGGTTTCTCCCCCATCTTCGTTTCGGCAGGAGCAGGAGCAACAGCATCCTCAGGAGTTGCCTGCATTAAACCCTCTGCAGCATCCCCGTTCTCCGGTTCCGGCTTCCCGTTCTCCGTTCTCCGTTCTCCGTTCTCCGTTTCAATTATATGTTCCGCTTGTGGCGATCTTGCTATCTATCCAGCCGACGGCAGCTGCAGATTCTTCATCACCGCCGCCAGCTTCATCAGCGCCACCTCAACAAAGAGCCGCTTGTTGTTAGCGTCGCGGAAGCGATATTCATAATCCGATGCAATCTCCAAATACTTCATAAGCAGCGGCAGACCGCAAGCCTGCGACTGCTCACCAAAGCGCTGACGGTTGGCTTCGCTCACCTCGAGCAATTTGTGCGTTGCCGGGTCAATGCTCACCATAAGGTTGCGCAAATGCTCCGTCAATCCCGTTATAAAATGTTGACCGTCAAAGCCCTTGTCTATAATCTCCTGATAAAGTAGCAGTGTGTTTGCCACATCGCCGGCTCTGAACATATCCACAAAGCGGAAATAGTAATCGCTGTCGAGCATATTAAGATTGTCCAGACAGCCAGCATAGGTCAGGTTGCCACCCGTGAAGCTCACCAGCTGGTCGAATATCGACAGAGCGTCACGCAATCCGCCCTCTGCCTTGCGGGCTATTAGGTGCAACGCCTCAGGCTCGAACCTGACACCCTCTTGACCGGCCACATACTCCAGATGTTTCACGATATCCGACGCTTCAATACGCTTAAAGTCAAATATCTGACATCGCGACAGGATGGTAGGTATTATCTTATGCTTTTCAGTGGTGGCAAGGATGAATTTGGCGTATGACGGCGGCTCCTCAAGTGTCTTTAGAAATGCGTTAAACGCCGATGCCGACAGCATATGCACCTCGTCAATGATATAGACCTTGTAGCGTCCCGTCTGCGGCGGTATGCGCACCTGTTCCACCAACGTACGGATGTCGTCAACCGAATTGTTTGACGCAGCATCCAGCTCGAAGATATTCATCGACTGACCGTTAGTGAACGACTGGCACGACTCGCACTCGTTGCAAGCCTCCGTATCGGGCGTTAGGTTGGTACAGTTTATCGTCTTCGCCAAAATACGCGCACACGTCGTCTTGCCCACCCCTCGGGGACCACAGAACAGAAACGCCTGCGCCAGCTGACCCGTGCGGATGGCATTCTTCAACGTCGTCGTGATATGCGACTGACCTACCACACTCTCAAATGTCGCAGGACGGTACTTACGCGCTGATACTATGAAGTTTTCCATAAATCTTTACACATTATTTCCGACTGCAAAATTACGAAAAAAAAACGAAACTCCAACCAAAAATCCGACACCTAAAAAACACATCTCCTAACCCATTGGAGTCCAACACTTCCAGCCTCCTCCGTACACTCACTTTCAAAAAAGAGACATAAAAAAAAAGGCGCCCGAAAGCGCCTTTTATTCTTTAGTGCTGATCTGTTACCAGAGTTGGGCACGTTTCTCAGGAGCAAGCCACATCTTGTTGCCTTCCTTGACATCCCAAGCGTCGTGGAACTCGCCGATGTGCGGCAGAGTGACGTTAACACGGTTGCATGCCAGCGAGTGGACATCCATCTGGGTGAGCTGGAGTATACCCTCAGGACGGATGTTCGAAGCCCACACTGCAGCGTATGCGAGGAAGAAGCGCTGCTGCGGAGTGAAGCCGTCCATCTTTTCCTTGTTGATCTGACCCTTGGCCATAGCATTCATCATAGCGAGATGGCTGACGTGCAGACCGCCGTTGTCGGCAATGTTCTCGCCGAGGGTGAGGGCGCCGTTGGCATAGGTCTCAGGATCGTCTAGAACCTTGACAGCATTGAAGGCGTCGATAAGAACCTGCTTGTTGTTGTCGAAGTTCTTGGAATCCTCTTCTGTCCACCAGTCGGCGAGGTTGCCGTCTTTGTCGTAGTTGCGGCCCTGGTCGTCGAAACCGTGGGTAAGTTCGTGACCGATAACGACACCGATAGCACCATAGTTGGCGGCATCGTCAGCATCGAACTGGAAGAAAGGAGGCTGGAGGATAGCTGCGGGGAAGCAGATCTCGTTGGTTGTCGGGTTGTAGTAAGCGTTGACAGTCTGCGGAGTCATACCCCATTCGTCGCGGTCGACAGGCTTGTTGATCTTGCTGAGCATATAGTCCACATCGAACTCGTTGCTGCGAACGACATTGGCGAAATAGCTGTCGTCCTTGATTTCGAGTCCGCTGTAGTCACGCCATTTGTTGGGATAGCCAATCTTGACGAGGATAGTGCTGAGCTTAGCATGAGCGTTAGCCTTGGTCTGGTCGGTCATCCAAGTAGCCATATCGATACGCTGGCCGAGAGCCTCCATCAGGTTGTTGACGAGGGTCTCCATACGTCTCTTAGCCTCTGCGGGGAAATATTTCTCGACATAGAGACGGCCGAGAGCCTCACCCATAGCGCCGTCGACGGTGCTGGTGACGCGTTTCCAACGGGGACGGTTAACCTCTTTGCCGCTCATCAGCTTGCCGTAGAAGTCGAAGTTGGCATTGACAAAGTCGTCGCTGAGGTATGATGCAGCGCCGTTGATTACACTCCAAGCAAAGTAAGCCTTGATAGTGTTGATGTCGGCAGTTGCCAGGACACGGCTGACTTCAGCAATGTACTTGGGCTGTGCGATGTTGAAGGTTTTCATACCATCCATAATCTTCATCGAAGTGAAATAGCCTTTCCAGTCGATGTTGGGAGCGAATTTAGCAGCCTCTTCAACAGTGTAGCGGTTGAAGGTGCCGAACGGGTCGCGGTTCTCGAGTTGTGTGTTGTGCGATTTTGCGAGAAGGGTCTCAAAATCCATAACCATCTTAGCGAGTTTGTCGGCCTTGATGCCGCTCATCTGGTCGTAGCCAGCCATAGCGAACTCTTTGGTCATCAGATCGACATAGCCGGCGCGTATCTTGGCGTTGTTACCTTCGTCAAGCAGATAGTAGTCGCGGTCGCCGAGACCCAGACCTGTCTGGTAGGCCCATGCGATGCACTGTGTAGCATCGTCCTTGTCGGCCTCGCCGAAAACGCCAAAGAAGACGTGGTTGCCGCGGTGATGCATCTTGAGAATTTCGTTCCAGATATCCTCACGGCTCACGAGGGCGTTGATTTCCTCAAGGTAGGGCTTGATAGGCTCTGCACCCTGTTTCTGCAGGCGGACGCTGTCCATACCAATGTTGTAGAGGGTAGCAATCTTGTCGGCAATCGAGCCAGGCTCATTCTGGTTGGCAGATACCGAGTCAATGATGCCCTTCAGCTGCTTCTGGTTCTCTTCAGCGAGAAAATCAAACGAGCCGTAGCGTGAGTGCTCGGCATCGAGAGGATGGTTTTTCATCCAACCGCCGCAGGCGTACTGGTAGAAGTCGTCGAGCGGCGACACTGTTGTGTCGAGGTTGTCGAGGTTGATACCCGATGTGAGCTCAGCCTTCTTGTGGCAACCCGTAGCGATTAATGCCATAGTTGCAATGGTTAAAATTGTTTTTTTCATTGATTTTTATTATTTTATTAATATGTTTTTTCTGTTTTCCGTTTTCCTCCCCTCTACTAGAGGGGTGGCCGAAGGCCGGGGTGTGTTATGCTCTATGTTTTCCGTTCACTTCCCTCTCCCTTGGAATATTATCAAGACTGTGTAAAGCAGTATTTTAATATCGGTAGCTATTGACATATTTTCCAAATAGAGAAGGTCGTATCGTAAGCGTTCAATCATTTCATCCACGTTTTCGGCATAGCCGTATTTGACTTGTCCCCACGAGGTTATGCCTGGTTTAACCTTCTGCAGCAATAGATACTCCGGTGCGCGCTCAACAATCTTGTCGATAAAATACTGGCGTTCGGGACGGGGACCGACAAGCGACATCGTACCTTTAAGCACATTGTAGAACTGGGGAATCTCGTCAAGGCGGAATTTTCGCATTATTCGACCAAAGGGAGTGACACGAGGGTCGTCATCGCTCGACAATGCCGGACCTGCTGCTTCTGCATCCACATACATCGACCTGAACTTATGCATCTTGAAAGGTTTGCCGCGATAGCCTATGCGCTCCTGGGCATAGAATATCGGACCAGGTGAAGTGCATTTGACAATAATGGCCGTAACAAGAAACACAGGCGACAGGATTATCATCGCCAGCAGCGACAACACAATGTCCATCAGCCTTTTGACCGAGTACTGCCACTCCTCCATAGGTCGAGTGTTGATGGTGATGAGCGGCGAATGGAATATTGAGTTGAGTTTGACCGAGCCGTAGACAATATCGCGCAGGTTTGGGGTAATCTTCAGTATCACATCATCACGGCAATCCAGCAAACGGATTATCTCGTTGATTTTGTTGTAGTCATAGTCTTCTATTGCAAAAATCACCTCTTCTATATGATATTTCTCAATCAGCCCATTTATATCGCCCGTATTGCCCAAATGAGGCATTATCTCTGCAAGACGCTCGTCGGTGCGACCGTTGATGGTTATAAATCCTACAAAGAGGTTGCCAGAATAAACAGCCTGACTGTCAAGGTCGAGGTAAGTTTTATATGCCTTTTCACCGCTGCCGACAAGAAGCGTGGGATAGCCAATCTTGCGTGTGTGGATAAGGTGTGCTGTACGCGACGTGATGCATAGCCGTCCGACGTAAGTCAATGCAAAATGCAAAGCGAAAAGCATCAGAAACGTAACATAGTAATTGCGGTAGGAGCCGATATTGTCGTCAAGCAAAAGGGCAAAAAAGATGATTATTACACCTATCAGCGACGCCCAGAAAGTCATCTGCAACTCCTTTAGACGGGCTTTGCGGAACACATCCTTGTAGGTGCCCTGCATAGTGTAGAAGCAGAGCCACGCTATGGGTATAAGCACAATCCCCCACCAGAAGTTGGAATCCTGGAATACCTGGTTGACGTCGTCAAAACGGTTATGCTCTATCGAAAGCTTACGATAGATAAAGAAGACCGCCCACGCCATAAGCGCCGCGAAAACGTCCCAGAGGATATATTTAATTGTTTGTGCCTTTTTGTTCAAACGGTTTATATTTTAAACTAAGAATTATGAATCTTTAACCTATAAACTTTACCCTTTAATTACATCTTAATGAGTTTAATATTGTCAATAAACAGGTTACCCTCTCTGCCTTCATCGTTGAGTATGGTAAAGTGGGGTCTGATATCGGGATAATGGTTGCAATCGTTCGACCAGATGGCACCGATGTTGATGTAAATCTTCCTCCATCCGCGTTCCGGTTTGCCAAAGATGGTCATATGCGGTATTATCTGCACCGGACCGTCCTGATAGGTAGGGTTTTTCAGCTCCACGCTGAAGTCAAAATCACTCCAGTAGTCCATCTCAAGATAGAGGATCGACTGCGGGTCGGTGATATTGTAGGTGGTGTCGGTGCAGAATCTGACCGATTTGGTCCCTGCCGGCACATGCACCTTGCCGCATCCGAAACCACCGAACACCGGCGGTACGGTATCAAGGCTGTAGCATATTTTCACCGTGCTGTCGAGGGTTGTCGAACCACCGGGAGCCGGTTCGAAGAACTCCTGCCACAAGACTTTCATCGTGTTTTTCGAGATATAACGGGTGCGCAGCGTACCGAGGTCGGTCACCGAATCCTCCGCAAGTACCACATTGGTGAGATTTATCGGTTCATAATAGGGGTATGTGATGCGCTTGCCGGCGATGCCGTCCTGCTTTACCACAGGCACCAGACGCATCTTGTCGATAACGCCGTTGCGGAGCACAGGTATTTTGCAGGGCAGCTGGAAAGTGCCCAGATTGGTCTCGGCCGTGTCGCCGCTCTTCCAGATGATTACGTTGACTGCGTCGATGTCGCACGAGAAAAAGCCAGTATCCTGACTCCACGAGTCGGCGGGATTGTCTTCAACCACGATCGAAGCGACCTTCAGGTAGGAAGGCACCTCCACCCCACCCTCATAGCGGTCGCACGACACCACGGCCACCGTAGCCATCAAAGAAAAGAAGATTATGTTTCTTATTTTTTTCATCGATTATTTTTGTTGATACGTAGAAATGTTATTGCGTTATTGCGTTATTGCGTTATTTTGTTTATAACTCTTCTTTTTGTTTTTTATTGTATCCTTTGCCGAATGTTTTCTGCGCCACCGTCAAGCCAACAAGTACTACCGCCATTCCCAGCACTTTAAGCCAGCTGAAAGTCTCCTGCCCTATGGCAAGAGCAAGTAACAGCGAAAAGACTGGAATGATGTTGTTGTAAACCGAACCCGCAGTGGCTCCTAGTCTCTTCATTCCGTAATTGAACAGCATATACGCCACCGTCGAGCAGAAGATGCCGAGAAAGGCTATCCTCAGCCACATCGCGGAAGAATACGACAGCATCGGCAGACGGCTGTGGTCCATTACCAGCATCAGAGGCGCAAAATACAACAGCCCTATCAGGTTCTGATAGCTTGTAATCGTTATCGGATGGTAATGGTCGAGGATTTTGACCAGTATCAGGGTGTAAATCACCGCGATAAACACCGCGCAGGCAAGCAGAGCCAATCCTTTGGGGCTGGCCGAGAACGACATATCGTCGTTCAACGACATCAGCGCGATGCCTCCCAGCGACAGCAGCACGCCTATCACAGCGTTGACTTTCAGATTCTCCTTATAAACCAAAGCCATACCGAACGGAATAAACAGCGGTATCGTCGCAATTATTATCGACGCCAAACTGCCCGACACATACTGTACGCCGCCCGTCTCGCAGATGCTGTACATAAACGGCTCGGTGAATGCAAGGATGAGGAAATATTTCAGATGCCCTTTCTTTATCCTCTCCAACCTGCCCGTCAGCATCAGCAGAGGCATAGTGAACAGCGTGGCTATCAACATCCTGCCCGTCAGGATGATGTTGGGCGAAATGGCCGGCTCACTTAGAAACAGCCCCTTAGTGAAAATGAACGACGCACCCCAAAAAGCCGACGAAACAATCATCAACAACTGCGGCAAATATTTATTACCCTCTCTCATTTAATTCTTTATACAATTTACCTGGCCAATATTTTTTTGCAAAAATACAAATAAATTTCGAATTATTCCGTTAGTATTGATTGAAAGTTGGTGAATAGTGATTCCAAACCCTTTTAAACCCTTTAAATCCTTTCAACCTTTCAAGCGAAGCGAACCCTTTAAACCTTTCAAACCCTTTCAACCTTTCAAGCAAAGCGAACCCTTTAAACCCCTTATACAATGCGCATCGGAATACTATCAGACACACACGGCACCGTCCCGAAACAGGTATACTCCTTTTTTAAAGACTGCGACGAACTGTGGCACGCAGGCGACATCGGTCCCGATGTACTCGACCAACTCAAAGCCTTCAAGCCCGTCGTCGCCGTTTTCGGCAATATGGACTGCTCGGATATGCGCTTCCTTTTGCCACAGACCCAGCTCTTTGAGCGCGAGAGGCACAAAATCATTATGACCCACATAGGAGGCTATCCAGGCCATTACGACAAGCACATACAGCCGTTGATGCAATCCGAGAAGCCCGACATTTTCGTAACGGGCCATTCGCACATACTCCGTGTGATGTATGACGACGCTTACAACCTGTTGCATATCAACCCGGGGGCCGCAGGACAGCAGGGGTTCCACCGCGTCTCAACCCTCGTCCGCCTCTCTCTCGACGACAAACCCCACGACCTCGAAATCTTCGAATTCGACAAATACCCCAAGAATTAGCACCCCTCTCCTCAAACTTTATCCACCCAAAACCGTATATGCACATCCCGTGTGTGCACAATCCGTGTATACACCACCCGTGTCCCAAATAGGCACCGTTTCGTTATTTCCCCCTTCCATCTATCTTAAATTCGTACAATAAATTTATAAAAGTTTTACTAAAGCCTACTGAAGTAAACTTTGGTAAGACTTTGGGTAAACTTTGGTAAGGCTTTGGTAAAGCTTTAACCCTTGGTTACCATACAATTAAGACTATACAAAAACCGTCCATTTTCGGAGGCTCCGAAAACGGACGGGAAAAGCATTGCAAACAACTGGTAATTATGGTATTATTGTGTTTTTTGAATACTTTGCGAAATACGATTCCCTATTATTAGTTGCGTAGGAGCACAGATCCGACGCAACGAGTTGAAGAACAGACCTGCCTCGATGGGTCCGAATTGGATATAAGATTGGCTGATAGACAGAAGAATAGACTGTTTAAACCAATATATTTTGTTTTGTTAATAGAAGTTTTTTTTTCTAAAGTGTATCATTTAAGGGGTCTGAAACGATATTATATATAGAAAAAAGAAAATCGAGATGACGCTGGCCGAATACAACAACGCAATAGATCTATTTGCAGACGATATTTATCGTTTCGCTCTTCGTTGCTGCAGCGACAAATCGATGTGCGACGATGCTGTGCAAGAGGCTTTTGCTGCGTTGTGGGAACAGCACGAAACTGCCTCATTCGATAACTGCAAGAGTTTCCTACTGACGGTGGCACGCAGGAAAATCATCGACTCAATCCGCCACAACAACGTAAGACTGTCGGCGCAATCGGAAATGGCACCCGAAATGGAAACGGTAGCAACTCCGTTCGACGAATACGACCTAAACGACGCAATAACTAAAGCCTTCGAACAACTCACCGACTTGCAGCGCACCATACTCACCCTACACGATATTGAAGGTTATGACTACCGCGAAATTGCAGACATTACCAGTATGAACTACAAATCGGTACAAGTAGCCACATTCCGAGCCAGAATGAAAATGAAGAAAATACTAACTCAAATGAAAATCAGATAAACAATATGAAAATAGAAAACAAAAACATCGAACAAATCCTCTTCCGCTACAAGGAAAGGCTGCTTACGCCCGACGAGACTGCGCAGGTGGAGGCAGCCCTGTCGCAACACCCCGAATGGAAGCAGATGGCTGACGACTACGACCCGACCCTTTGCATAACGGCCGACACATCATCCGTTTATCCAAACAAAGAACGCCTTCGCCAATTAGCGGACCCCAAAAAGGAACGCCGCACAATGTTTCCATTGTGGAGCAAAATATCGGCAGCAGTATGTATATTGCTTCTTCTTTCAATAGGTCTGCAACGCCTGTTGAACTCAAGCAAGGAACAGCAACCGGCCTCACAACCATTGATGGCCGATAACAACTTAGAGACCAAACAAACCATTTACGATACATTTGAAATCAAACAAGATAGAAGATATGCAACAAACATCGTTCCCGAAAAAACCATAGACGAAACTGAATACAACAATCCTCAGGACATATATGATGCAACGATTTCGGAACCTGTTTGCACCGACCAGCTGATAACGTATATCGATGAGGACGACACTATGTTCAACTCGAAATTTCTGCCTTTTGATATTGCAATGGCAGCAGACAAGCCGATAATCAACGAACCCGTCTTAACCGACCAATTGATATTATACGTAGACGCTAACACCGACAGCATTACGGAGGAAAAAAACACACGCAACTATGCCTTCGAGGATTGGGTGAACAACCTTAGGCTTAGCCGAATCGAATTCCAAACGAATCTTTATAACCAATTCTGTAAACTAATTGAAAAATAACCTAATATGAAAAGAGTAATTTATTCACTCGCATTGTTTCTGACGTTGCTTGGCTGCGGACACGCTTTTGCCCAAGACAATAACAGCCGTACAAAGTCGATGACTGTCCTTGAACTGCAGAACGGTAGGGTTGCGGTGTCTCAGAACGGCAAATTCAATGTGCGACAGAATATCAACCGCACAGTGACACACCTGCAGGCAACAGGCAAAAGCCACGTGATACTCATTTACGACACAGTCAATTACATCAATGTGAACTGCGAGAAGGACGAGTGGAATTTCCACAACGACATCATCATTGTCAAAGGAACAACGCTGCTCATTGACGACCCCGACGGCGAGGCGCTGTATGAAGTGCATCTGAAACATAACGACCTGCAGTTTGTGAACCGCTCTCAGCAGGCCGAAATCATTTACGGGAAATCGGACGACATAGACTATCAGTTCCACGCCGACACAGTCATTGTCAACTCTTTTACAAGCAATCCGTTAGAGACGACAAGCAATATGGCATTGCGCCAGTCGCTCGCAGATGCACGTCGTCAGCTTGAAGAGGCTCGCGAACAACTGAGGAAATCAAAAGAAGAGTATAAAGAACATATCAAGGATTTAAAACGCAAACAAGCCGAAATAGTTGAAGTTGTTTCCGAGGAATTTACCGTGCCCGATTCGTCGGACACCACATTCTGGAACAACTGGAACAACCAGTACACTTTCGATAACTCAGAATCTGACACCGAAGATTTCGAGGACGAATTAGAAGACTTTGATGACGAATGGGGCTACGGCTTTGAGGACCGTTTCTCGCCATCGTTCCTGTGGGCCTTTAACAACTGGGGCGACCAGTGGTACAACGGCTTGTCGAAACTCGATGGAGCCTATAATCTCAAGACCTCGTTCACATCTTGGCAGTTGGAAATGCAGTATAAAGTCATTATGACACGCCATTTCAATTTGTCATTAGGCGTTGGATATGAGTCGGATATATACAAATTTTCCGACCCGCTTGTCGACATTGATGCCAACGGCAACATACACAACACCATCGACGCCCTTCCCAATCAAAATTATAACGACTTTATTGCTGCCAACCAATGTTTTGACGGCACCAGCCTCAACGACTGGTCGAGCAGTATGTTGACACGATATATATCGATACCCGTTACGTTTGGTTTCAGAGTTGATGAGTTTGAATTTGGATTTACAGCACTACCGGCACTCGCACTAAACACCCAGCACACAGGTTTAAAGCACAAGCTTGACACTCGCAGTATTGATTATCAAGACATAACCAGCATCGGCAATCAGCTGGCGCCCTACAAAATAGACTTGCGAGTCGATATGCGTTTCTACCACATAGGACTTTTCCTGCAGGTGGCAACATCTCCCCTGTTTCAATCGTCAAATCAAGACCTTTATCCTATCAAATTCGGTTTTATAATTAAATAACACCCACATATCAATATATCAACATAAAACAGAAAAACAATGAAAACAACAGCAATCATCTTAGCATTTGCAATGGCTCTGTCTGCATCCGAATGCTCATCGCAAACAGAAGACCGCATAGAACGTATGGCCGACCACTTTGAGTCAACGATGGAAGACTTCGAAGACTCAATGGAGGAGTTGGAAGATATGATAGACGACCTCGGCGATTACTTTGCCGATCGCGATGTAACTTTCAATTGCGACAACTACTCATACGTTACAAGCAGTAAAAAAGGTGGTAAAAAAATTACCATCAGCAAGAAAGACGCACTTGTCACGCTCAAATTTCCCGCTGCCAATTTCAATGCCATTGATGTGGGCCGCAGTTTCCAAGTGGTTATGTGCGACACTGTCGACTCTGTAACAGTACGAGTTAACGAGAAACTAAAGAACCATCTCAATGTCCGCTACAATAGCGGCACGCTTGTCGTAGACCTCGACCGTGTGAACAGCCTCAACACCAACGACGGCGCCCGATGCGGATATGTGTATATACCTTACAATCTTCGACTTGCAAAGATAACTCTGAGCGGAATTGCAACATTTTCGACAGCATTGCCGGTCAACACCACAATCTTCAAAACCGAGCTAAGTGGAGCCTCGCACATCCAGATTCCATCCATTACGGCCAAGAATGTAGAGCTGTCACAGAGTGGCACATCCTCCTGCAAGACAGACATAAAATGTGCCAATCTGGATGTCGATTTGAGTGGAGCAAGCGAGATAAAAGGAACGTTTAAGGCCAATAATATTGATTTGGACCTTTCTGGAACATC
>DBXH01000018.1:44065-56011 GCA_002309335.1 Bacteroidales bacterium UBA1217
CTTTCAGGATGCAGCTCGGCCAATATTGACTGCAGCAAATATATAGAGATGGAGCTGAGCGGCACGAGCAAAATCTCATATTCTGGCAATCCAAAAACAAACTTTTCGGCATCACGAACCGCCAAAATTGAGCATAAATAAACCTGTCTTGCGCCGAACGGCGCAAGACAGGTTAGGATAGTAGTTACGCGATATATCTACAGCGTGTTGTAGGCAGGCGTGAAGGTGTCGCCCTTGCTCATATCGCCTGTGGATAGGCCTTTCTTGAGCCAGCGCATACGCTGGGCGGAGGTGCCGTGGGTGAACGATTCGGGAGTGGCATAACCGCGGGCGTTTTTCTGCAGGTAGTCGTCGCCAATCTTCTGGGCGGCATTGATAGCCTCCTCAAGGTCACCATCCTCGAGCGAGCCGAACATCTTGTTCTCGTGATATCCCCATACACCGGCATAGAAATCGGCAAGGAGCTCGATACGTACACTGATTTTGTTTTTCTCGGTTTCGGACACTTGCGCCATCTTGCTGTGGGCTTCGCCAAGCACGCCAAGCAGATGCTCCACGTGGTGTCCAACCTCGTGGGCAATCACGTAAGCGTAGGCGAAATCGCCACCTGCGCCAAGCGACTTGGGCATCTCGTTGAAGAAATCGAGGTCGAGGTAGACACACTGGTCGGCCGAGCAATAGAAAGGTCCCATCGAGGAACTTGCGCTGCCGCATCCGCTCTGCACGCTTCCGTGGAAGAGCACCAGCTTAGGAGGCTTGTAGGTGCGCCCCATACGTTTGAACTCTGCCGTCCAGACATCCTCGGTACTGGCAAGGATTTTGAGTGCAAAATCCTCAAATTCTTTTTCCTGCTCGGTGGCTACATACTCCGTATTTTCAGTAGTCTGGCTGCCGAGTTGCTGCAACGCCTCCGACGGGTCACCACCCATAAAGAGTGCGAAAAGAACAGCGATAAGTGCGCCGCCGATGCCGACGCCGCCAGCTATCTTGCCGCCTTTGCCACGGCGGTCTTCCACATTGGTACTTTTTCTTCTGCCTGATAAATCCATAATCTTAAAGGGTTTAAGGGTTAAATATTATTGAGTTTTATTAATTTAAGTGCTGTCCATTCGTTGCGTGAACGTTGCTGTACAAGACGCAACGAGAGGCTTTCCGCCTTTTCTTGCAGAGTATCGACATCGTGCTCGTAGAATCCGCTAAGCAACAAGGTGCCTCCAGCTTTCAACACTCTGGCGTATGCCGACATATCGCGAAGGAGGATATTGCGGTTGATGTTGGCGAGGATGATGTCGAAATGTTTGTCAGTTGTAAGCAGCGATGCATCGCCCAGCAAAGCGTTGACTTCGACACCGTTGCGCTGGAAATTCTCCTGTGCGTTGCGGAACGCCCATTCGTCGACATCGATGGCTTCGACATACGAGGCTCCTTTCTTGGCCGCAAGTATGGCAAGCACACCCGTTCCACTGCCCATATCCAACACACGTCGCCCTTCGACGGGTTCGTTTTCGAGCAATGAGAGCATCAAATAAGTCGTGGCGTGATGGGCAGTGCCGAACGACATTTTGGGCTCAATCTCAATCTCGTACTTCACATCGTCGCGATGGGGATGGAACGGAGCGCGCACCCAGCAGAAGTTTTCGACGAGCACAGCTTGATGCTGACGTTCCCACTCTTCGTTGTAGTCTTTGTCGGGCAGATCCTGAACTGAAAAGCTGATTTTAACATCCATCTGTTTCAATTCATCAAGCGTCTGCTCAAGGAACTCTTTATCGAACGCTTCTGTAGGCACGTATGCCTTCAAGCCCTGCGGGATCTCGCTGAAACTGTCATACGGTCCTTCGTCGCCGAGATTATAGATGAGTATGTCGCGAAAAGGCTCAAGCTTTGACAATGATATGGTTACTTCGGTGTATTTCATTTGAAGGTTTTAAGGGGTGAAAAGGTTGAAAGGGTTGAAAAGGTTTTAAAGGTTGAAAGGGTTTTAAAGGGTTAAAGGGGGGTATATTTTTAGTTCTGTATTTTATATTTTTCCCAATCGTAAGCGACATTGGTGAGGAATAAACCCTGGGCGGGCATTGAGACACCTGCGGCACAGCGGTTTTTCTTTTCAATGATGGTACGCAGACCGTTGATATCGAGTTTGCCGCGCCCCACGTCGAGGAGGGTCCCCGTTACGGAACGCACCATATTGCGCAGGAAGCGGTTGGATGTTATGGTGAACACCAGCATCTCCCCTTCCCTGCTCCATTGCGCCTCTGTGAGGTGACAGATATTGGTCTTGTTGTCGGTGTGCAGCTTGGCAAAGCTCGTAAAATCATCATATTGCATCAGCACCTTGGCGGCTTCGTTCATAGCATCGAGGTCGGGGTTGAAGTAGATGCGGTTATAGAGCCCCTGCGAGAAAGGCAGGCGTGAAGTGGAGACATGGTATTGATAGGTGCGCGAGAGGGCGCTGAAACGGGCATGGAAGTTGTCTACGACAGGAAAGATGCCGAAGATGGCAATGTCGGGCGGGAGGAAACTGTTGAGTTTGAAAACCAGATTATCTGCCAACGGTGTCTGAAGGTCGAAATGAGCGTAGAAGTCGGATGCGTGAACGCCAGTGTCGGTACGGCCGCAACCCACAATAGCCACAGGAGTGCGGAGCAAGGTGGAGAGCGCCGTCTCGAGAGTCTGCTGGACGGTGGGGAGGTCGGGCTGGGTTTGCCAGCCGCAGTAGTTGGCTCCGTTGTATGCTAGATGGATGGCGTAACGCATTTTTGGTTGAGAGTTTTATTCTGTTTCTTCCACTGCGGGGATTGGTGAAATAAGATTGCGCATCTCGTCGATGATGAGCATTCGATACATCTGCTGCGAAGTATCTGTGAAAAGGTCCTTATTATTCTTGTAGTTCTCTTTCTGATAATCGGAGGCTCGGTCAAATAAATTGTTGGCCACCGCCTTTTTTATCTCGTCGAGTGTCATTTTGCCAGCTTCGTATGATACTTTCTGCTTGTCGGATAAATACTTGGCAATTCTTTCATAGTACTTATCTTCTAGCAAATGAGTCTCTTCGTTGTAATGCTCATCCAGTTCGGGTAAGTTGACCCAGCCGGTAATTGTGGTTTCCAGCAGTGCTATCTTCTTCTTGCTCTTGTCGGTATAGTAGCCAAGATAGGCGTGACAAGGTTCAACGAAAATAATGGGCATAAGACCCACTTTGCGCATAATGGACGAGAAGAAGACACAGGCGTCGATGCAGTTGGCCTGACGGTTGCGATAGACATCGTCGAAGAAGCGGATATACTGTGAGTTGGTCTTCTTCGAGCCATTGGAGGTGCAGGTTATCGACGAATAGGAAAGTCCACGGCTGAGGGCATAATACCAAATGGCACGCATCTGATTTTCAACCTTTTTCTCATTCCGTGAACCATCGAAAATGCTCACTAATCCCTGGTTGAGAATTTCGCTAAGTATACCGTCAATTTTTGGATGGTCCTCATTGACGTATGCAGCAAACAGCCAGCGATAGTCGTGGTAGCGTCCGTCTCTGCCAATCAACGACATAAGGCATTCGTTTGTAGGACGGTAGTTGAGTCTAATATTCTTCACGCCTACCTCTTCGTCGTTGATATAGCAAGTGAAAGTGAGGTCAATAATTCCCTGATGGCGCATACTATACATATTCTGGAACTTCCACTTGATGACTGGAGCGAAAGTATAGCGTACACCTTTTTTAGGGAGAGTTTCCTGCGTGATACTCACATAGTTGAGTGCGGTGGAATCGGCCACGATACGCATCAAAGCGTTGTTCTGCGGAGCCACAACGCTGACGCTAAACAGGGTGTCCATATCGTTGCCGCGATAGTTGGCAAGTGCAAGAAGCATAGATGGATAAAGCACATTGTCAAAATCCTCGTTATAGGAGGCCTGAAAATCGACACTTTTGGCATCAATCGTCTTTTTTATTGAAATTTTGTTGCAAGACACAAGCAACAACACAAAGGCTAATATCACTGAGTATCTACTCATTGCACTTCTGTATTTAATGTATTAGTTGAAGAGTCCGCTAATAAGCACCACGAGAAGGGCTATAGGTGCCACAAAGCGCACGAGGAAGTAATAGAAAACGTTGAAATAGCCTACCTTAACGGTTCCGTGATTGGAGAGCTCGTCAACGATGTCCTCTTTCCTCATAAACCAGCCAAAGAAGATGATTGTCATCAATGCGCATACCGGCGGCAAAATTGTACCAGTCAATTTATCAAGCAGTTCGAACAACTGCATTCCACCAAGCTTGAAACCGCTCCATATACCGTCGCCGAAGGAGAACGAGGCTGCAACAGCCAACAGAACTACGGCTGCAGACATCAATATAGCCGAAGCTGTACGACCGACCTTTTCGCTCGAGAGCCATTGCGTAAGCGCTTCAAGCAAAGATATGGCCGAAGTCAACGCTGCCAACGCAAGCAACAGGAAGAAAACAATTGAGAAGACTCGTCCAACGGCACCCAACGAATTGAAAACCATAGGCAGTACTTGATAAACAAGTCCAGGACCGCCGGTGGGATCCTGACCGCATGCAAACACAGCCGGGAATATAGCAATACCAGATAGTACGGCAATAGCAAAGTCGCAAACGGTTATCCACACCGACGTCTTCAAAATATTGTCATCCTTAGGCAGGTAAGAGCCATAAACAATCATAACACCCATACCGACAGAGAGCGAGAAGAGCGCCTGTCCCAATGCAGCCAGGATGCCTTCGCCCGTCAATTTGGTAAAGTCGGGCTGGAAGAGATAGGCTACACCTTTTGAAGCACCGTCGAGAGTTAGCGAACGTACACATAACACAAGGAGCAGCACCACAAGTATGGGCATCAGCAATTTAGAGACTCGTTCGATACCTTTCTCAACTCCACCAATGATGACCAAAGTAGTAAGAATCAGAAATAAGCCAATAAAAATTACCGGACGTAATGCAGAGGAGGCAAACTCGCTGAAATGCAGACCAAAATCGCCGTCGGCAATACCGGCTAGAGTTCCCGTTAGCGACTCCCAGAAATAGTTTGTCGTCCAACCCGAGATAACAAGGTAGATGGCTAATATCAGAAAACAGGTTACAAGTCCCGCCACACCTACGAACTTCCATCCCGGACGATGCGGGATAAGTTTAGGATATGCCTTAACCGAATCCTCGCCAGTACGACGGCCAATAACGAATTCGCTCATCATCAGAATCATACCGATAAGAAACACAAAGCATATATAAACCAGCAGAAAGGCTCCGCCTCCATATTTGCCACATATATATGGGAAACGCCAAATGTTTCCGAGTCCCACGGCAGAACCCGCCGCCGCCATTATCGCTCCAAAAGAGCTACTGAATCCTTCTCCTGTACTTGTAGACATCTCTCTATGTTTTAGTTAATTATTTCCGGATTGTTTGAAACAAAATCGGCCCAAGCTTTGCGCCTCGATTTTGTGGGTTTCTTAGTTTTTACACTCAATTGTTCCCTGACTTCCGCCAAAGGATTTGAACGTTCTATGAAGCAGGTATAAGCCACTGCCAATGCATCTGTCGCGTCGAGATAGCGAGGTTCGTCGGGAAACTGCATAAGAGAACGCAACATCATCTCAACCTGCTGTTTGCTTGCCAACCCATTGCCTGTAACTGTTTGTTTTATAGTTGTCGGTTCATATTCCGAGAACGACAAATCACGACTCATCGCTGCGGCTATTGCAACACCTTGCGCCCGTCCAAGCTTAAGCATCGACTGGACATTTTTGCCGAAAAAAGGAGCCTCGATAGCCAAATGGTCGGGATGGAAAGTATCGATAATCCTGACGGTAGAATCATATATCTTGCGGATGCGGAGATTAAAATCGGCTATCTGCCTAAGATACAGCACATCGAGTACAACGACATTGGGTTTGCCGTCCACTATTTCCAGAACGCTGTAACCCAAAATCCTAGTACCGGGGTCTATACCTAATATAATTTTCTCCACTCCCATTTTTAATGTGCCTCCAACCAATTATTACCAACATCAACGCCCACCTCGACAGGAATAGACAACGGAAGAGCCTTCTGCATCTCGCTCTGCACTATTTCCTTCACCTGTTCAATTTCAGGATTATACACATCGAACACCAACTCGTCGTGCACCTGAAGAATCATTTTCGATTTCAGGTTCAATTCCTTGAACTTGCGCCAAATACGTATCATCGCTATCTTGATCATATCTGCCGATGTGCCCTGTATTGGCATATTGACGGCATTGCGCTCCGCAAACTGACGCAAGCCTGCATTGCGGCTGTTGATATCGTAGAGATAACGCCTGCGGCCAAGAAGTGTCTGTGCATATCCGTGTTCTTTTGCAAACGCCACATTGTCATCAATATACTTCTTTATTGCCGGATACTGCTGAAAATATTCCTCTATAAGTGCCGCAGCTTCTTTGCGCGGAATACCAAGCTGTTCTGAAAGTCCGAAGGCGCTGATGCCATAGACGATGCCGAAGTTAACCGACTTAGCGTTGCGTCGTTGTTCTTTGCTCACCGACTCAATATCAATATGATAAATCTTTGCCGCTGTAGCCTTGTGGATATCATAATGATTGGCAAATGCCGCAATCATATGGTCATCCTTCGACAATGAAGCAATAATTCTCAACTCTATCTGCGAATAATCGGCTGCAAGAATACTATGATTCTCATCTCTAGGCACAAACGCCTTGCGTATCTCGCGGCCCCGTTCCGTCCTGATAGGGATGTTCTGCAGATTAGGATTCGACGAGCTAAGCCTACCTGTAGCGGTCACCGCTTGATTATAAACCGTATGCAGTCTGCCGGTAGCAGGATTTATCAATTTCGGGAAACTGTCGAGGTAGGTAGAAACAAGCTTGCTCAAAGACCTGTATTCCAAAATCAAAGGTATTATTGGATGCTTGTCGCGCAATTTTGCCAGCACCTCTTCAGCGGTACTATACTGTTTTGTAGCCGTAAGCGGGGGCTTCTCCGTAACCTTCAATCTATCGAACAGAATCTCACCCAGCTGCTTGGGCGAACCAATATTAAATGTAGCACCAGCCAATTCGTAGATTTTCCGTTCAATCTCGTCGCGCTCTTTCGAAAGGTCGGCCGAATATTGCTTCAAAGCATCAACATCAATTCGCACCCCCTCACGCTCCATATCCACCAGCACATCCACCAGAGGAATCTCCACCTCATTGTAGAGTGCAAACATATCATTGTCAATCAGTTTCTGACGCATAGGCTCATATAGCCTCAGCAACACCTTGGCAGCATTGTATGCATAATTGACATCATTTTCATCGAGAGTCACATTCAGAACACTCGATGCGATAAAATCGAGAAAATGACGAGCCTCCGAATCAATCAGATAGTGCGCCAGCTGTACATCAAACACCTCGCCTTCTATACGCACATCGTGATTGATGAAGACGTGTTTCAACTGCTTTAAATCATAACACACCTTACGGGTTTTAGGATTCTCCATTGCAGACTGCACGAACGAGAAATAATCATTGCCGTCGAACGGCAAGTATGTCGCCTCGTCCTCGCTTGTAGCAAAAGAGATGCCTTTCACCTCTTTGGTTCTCGAATCCTGATTCAGGAAAATAGCAAAATTCTTGTCCTGCAGATCAGAAAGCAACTCAATGGTTGCAGTCTTATGCTTGCCGTTGTTGGCTTCCACAACACTATTCCCGGCCGGTTCCTCTGCAAACAGCGACACCTGTAAAGGATCGCTCTGCCTTATGCTCTTTACGGTCTTGCCGCTCTTGCGCTCGTTTTCTATTGCCGTTTCAGGCGAAACGACACCCTTGGGAGTTTTCACGCTAAGGTTAAGCTTCATAGCCAACTCAGGGTCACTCACACTCAAATCGGTGTATACCTTCTTGGCAAAGGCCCTAAACTCCAGTTCAGAGAATATCGCAGCCAACTGTTCGTAGTCGGGCTTGGTCATCATCAACGCCGTCTCATCCAGTTCTACAGGTACCTCGCGACATATTGTGGCAAGCTCTTTCGACAACAACGCCTGTTCAGAATATTCCTTCACCAGATTGCGTAGTTTTTCATTCCTCACCTCATCGCTGTGAGCCACAAGATTTTCCACACTTCCAAACTCACCAACCAGCTGTTTTGCCTTCTTCTCCCCCACTCCAGGAATACCGGGAATATTGTCGATCGAATCGCCCCACAAACCAAGAATATCAGCAACCTGCGAAGGACGCTCAACGCTAAAAGCATCACACACCTCCTTAGGGGTATAAATGCTATCAGGCTTACCCATACGTCCAAATCGATACAGATGCACTTTGTCCGTAACCAGCTGCGCAAAGTCCTTGTCGGGCGTAACCATCAGCACCTCGTCAAAACCAGCCTTTTCAGCTTGATAAGCCAAAGTACCTATTACATCGTCAGCCTCATAGCCAGCCTTGGTGACCACAGGAATGCAAAAACCGTCAATCACGCGATGAATATAAGGCAACGCCTGCTGTATATCCTCAGGCATAGCATCGCGGTTGGCCTTATATTGATCATAGCGTTCGTGGCGGAATGTCGGCTCCGAAAGGTCGAACGCAACAGCACAATGAGTTGGATGCTGCTGACGGAGCAGATCGTAAAGCGTCGTCGTAAAACCAAGAACCGCCGAAGTATTCATACCTCTGCTGTTCATACGCGGGTTATGGTTCAAGGCATAGTAAGCTCTGTAAACCATAGCCATCCCGTCGAGCAACATTAATTTCTTCATCTTCTCTTTTTTTTCGTTTTCCGTTTAATTCAGCGGATCCTTTGTAAGCTCATCATATTCCTTTCGGTGACGCAAAATGTCGCAAGCCAGATTGACAGCGTGGCGGAACGACTGTTCGCTTGCCTTGTTCTTGCCGGCAATGTCGTAGGCAGTACCGTGGGCAGGCGAAGTACGTATAACATTCAAGCCTGCGGTATAGTTCACACCTTCTGTAAACGACATTAATTTGAACGGAATAAGCCCCTGGTCGTGATACAGAGCCAACACACCGTCAAACTTGCCGAATTCGTTGCTGCCAAAGAAACCATCAGAAGGATAAGGTCCGTAGGCAAGGATACCATCGGCATACGACTCGTCGATGGCAGGTTTCACCACCTCACCGTCCTGATTGCCAATCACACCGTTGTCGCCGGCATGAGGGTCGATGGCCAGTACAGCAATCTTAGGCATCGGAATACCAAAGTCACGCTTTAGTGAATTGTGCATCAGCAGAATCTTCTCCTTCAGCAAATCCTTCGTTATTGCATTAGGCACCTCTTTCAGAGCCAAATGGTTAGTGACAATACCTATTCTGATGCGGTCACACACCATCATCATAAGCGATTTGCCATCGAACTTGTTTGAAAGATACTCGGTGTGGCCAGGAAAGTCGAAATTGTCCGACTGGATATTCTTCTTGTTGATAGGTGCCGTAACCAGCACATCCACAACACCGCGTTTCAAATCCTCACATGCCTTGTCGAGCGCCATACGGCTCATCTTGCCAGCCAACTCTGTCGACTTGCCGATTTCAATCTTAATCTCATCTGGCACCAGATTAATCACATTGAATTTCTTGTCAACAGCCTGGGAGGCATCGTGTATGGCGGTAAAGTTCAGTTCCTGATGCTGCTGCGTCAAAAGTTTTTTATGATACGACGCAACCTTGGTCGACCCGTAAAGAATAGGTGTACAATGGTCAAACATACGGCTATCCGAAAAAGTCTTCAGTATAACCTCATAGCCAACGCCATTGATGTCACCGTGCGTTATGGCAACCTTTATCTTGTGCGATTCATTTTTGTTCATTATATTGATATTTTAATTTGTCCTTTAACTTCGAGCGCGAAGCTCAATAACTTCAATTAACTTCTTCAACTTCCTTTTCAATTCCTATTTTCTAATTCCCTCATACATCTGGAAGAATGCATACAGCAGCCTCAAGCCAAACCCCGAAGCGCCAACTCCATAGAAACTCTTGCGTTTGCCGTAATAAGCCACACCTGCAATATCGAGATGGATGTAAGGATGGTGTGCAAAGTGAGCCAAAAAACGGCCAGCGGTAATCGTGCCGGCATTGGCGTGAAGATTGCAGTTAATCATATCAGCCACCTCAGACTTCAGCAGTTCGTCGTACTCTTTCCAGAACGGCAGCACCGCCAGACGCTCATAGACCTTGTCGCCAACAATGCCGAGCATCCTCATCGGGTCGTCGGCATCCTGCTGCATAGCCGCAATCACCTCGTCGCCCAACGCCCTAACTGCGGCACCGGTCAACGTGGCGGCATCAATTATCAACTCAGGTTCCTGCTGGTCGGCGTATGCTATAGCGTCAGCCAATATCAGGCGGCCTTCGGCGTCGGTGTTGGTTATCTCGACCGTAGTGCCGTCATACATTTTCAGAATATCATCGGCAGCATAAGCATTCTTGCCCGGACGGTTGTCCGTCATCGGCAGGAAAGCCATCACCCAGACGGGGAGTCCGTTCTCGGCAGCGGCAAACAACGCCGACGCCATAGTAGCGGCACCAGCCATATCCGACTTCATTTCAGTCATATAATCATCAGGCTTGATATTCAAGCCGCCGGTGTCGTACATAATACCTTTGCCCACAAGCGCCACAGGACGCTTGTTAACGCGGTTTGCAGGCTTATACTCCAGCACCACGAATCGAGCCTCATCCTCGCTGCCGCGATTCACAGCCAACAATCCGCCCATCTTCAAACTCTCTATCTTCTTTTGCCCAAAGACTGTACATTTCAAATCCGTTCTCCGTTCTCCGTTCTCCGTTTTCTGTTCAACAATCCTGTCAGCCTCGGACTTAATGATGTCGGCAAACTTGGGGGCATTAAGATACATCACGGGCTCGTTTACCCAGTCACGCAACGTGTCGATACGACGCCACAGGCGCACATTCTCATCCACATCCTCACTCTTCAGCAGACGTGCGTCAACAACAACCTCCTCCAACCTGCAGTCCTTCTTCGACTTATACTTGTCGAAGCGGTAGTTTGCCATATGAAGGCCTTCGACGAAAGCCACAACCTCCTCGGGAATCACACCCTCGCCGGTTACAGCCACGCTCTTCACACCCTCTTTGCTGAACAACTGCTGCATATCGGCGGCAGCCTTGCGAAGTTTCTCCAAAGCCATATTGTTGGGCAAATCACTATCAAAATTCTGAACATATATCTTGTATGGCAAACGGTTCAGAACAACCATCGACGAAATATCATCCTTGCGTTTCTGCCCGACAAACGCCACCTCATCCTTCTTCATAGGCAGCACACGCGATGCTACTTCGCTACCATACAGAAAAATAACCGACCTACTTAAGGCCGAAAAATCAATCCGGTCAAGTCTTATCTCCATATTTTTACATATATATTTTAATCTGCAAAGATACGAAAATTTTTTAAACCGGACGAAAAGTTTTTTTATTTCGTTCTCCTCTGCCCTTGCTCTATCGCAAAGTTGGCATTGCACCATACTTCCGCCTAAGCATTAATTCTTTGGCTGAAAAAGTACGAACTATTTTCAAATTAAAAAATATATTATGGATAAAAATCCCGTTTTTTATCCATTATAAACAGCGCAAATAAACATTAGTTCCCAAAGATGCCAGACTGCTTCAGCAGGCGGACTGGTGCGGACATCCAGTGAATGTCCGCACGGCCAAATTCCAACGGAGTGGTTAAGAATTTGGCCTGTCCTTTTCTTCTTTATCGGGTGAATATGTCGGACATTTTCATTAGTCTCACGGTATGAGTTTTTCCTGAGGCGATGGTGAGGGTGAGGAGGTAGGGTGCAAGCTCCTGTGGAGTGCGTGGAGAGGCATTGTGCGTTTCATTGTCGTGAAGGGTCTAGATGCGTGTAGTCTTGTCCCTTATTGTGTTTTGGTGCTACGGGTGTTTGAGGGCTGGAATTAT
>DBXH01000030.1:0-1918 GCA_002309335.1 Bacteroidales bacterium UBA1217
TGAAGCGCCAACGCAGTGAACTGAATTTGAAGGTGCTCGAGGAGAAGGTGCAGCGGTTCAAGGAGGTGACCGGCGAGTACGGAAAGTACGAAACAGGCACAGCCGGACTGTGCATAGAGGATATGTAGTAATGGACAATAGAGTGCCACCACCACCGTGAAGGCCATCGCCATCAAGGACGGTGTGACCAGCGCCGTGACCGAGCGCACCTACACCAAAGGCGACCCCGGAAATGGGGATAACTAAGCTTACGGCTTAGGAGCTTAGTGGTTTACTGCTTTCTTTTAAACATTAATTATCATTAATTGTTCGTATAATTATTCATTATTTTTTTGTCAGCGGGTTAATTAATGGTCAAATTATATGGTTGATTAACGCGCATTATATGTTTTCAACAACATAAATTGCCATAAATGGTTCGTGTAATAATTCGTTAATGTTTTATTGGCTGGGAACTTAATGTGAAAGGGCTGACGGCCGCAGGAATGCGGGCGTAAGCCCTTTTATTTTTGTAAAAGTAGGGGACAAGTAGGCAAAAAGACCTAATTTTGGAGAAAAAAGTGGTTTTTACCTAATTTTTGCTGCTATTTCATAGACAATTTGAAAAATCTACGGCTAATAAAAAAATAAGCCGTATCTTTGCAAAATAATTGTTAGCTTGGGCAGCACCGAACTCCGATGCAACTCAGCAATGCTCAAACAAGCCTGGTGTTGCTTTTGCTGCTCCCTCGGTTCAGTTTGCACAGCCCTTGTTTTGCGGAAGTGAATGCGTAAAAACTCAGCCGTTTAAAAAAAGTTGAAAAAGGCTGAGTTTTTTGCTGCAGTGATTTGTTAAAAATGAGGGTGAAAGTGAAAATAATGTGTCGCTATTTGGCCAAATCGGATAAAAGTTGTAACTTTGCGGCCAAATAACGACATGTTATGATAGGACGTAAATTAGAACAAGAGCTTCCTGTTGCATCGTCGGTTGAAGCAGCAACTGAGAGGACGGTTCGAGGTGTACCAGCATCAGCTTATGGACGCGTATGAAGATGTAATTGAGGATTTCTTTTTGTATCTGCGCGAAGGCAAAAACGGATTGGTTAAGACCCCATACCTGTCGTTAAGGCGTATCCGAAAGAGAGAGGCTTTTGAGGCCTGGATGCTAAACACTTTCCGCAATTACCTTGCTGTACGAAGTGAGGCGGAGAAACAGATGATTTGTACGGAGCTCCACGAAGAGCATATTTCAGCTACCGATACATCCACCTCTCTGTTAACCGATGAGCAGAAACTTGACATAGCCTCCAATCTTATCGCATACGCCCGCCAGATGTTATATCCCCGCGACCGCTTTATCTTCCTCCGCACGCTACTTTCCCTGCTTAACAAGCAGCAGGCCCTGCCTAACGAAGAGATGGCGGAAGCCTTGGGAATGACTTCGGTATCGTACCGTGTTGTGGTACATCGTCTTAAGCGCAACCTTGCGTCCATACGAGTCCGTCTACTTCAAGGCGTGGATCTATCCCTGGATGATTATCATCGCAAGATGGCACAGCTTATAAATGACAATTTTACCCATCTATATCCCATACTTTTTACCTACTATTGCCAGTCGGTCGAGGCTCTTCTATATGCATCAGCTGTCAAACGTTTGCGTCAGGATTACCTTAACGCTACAGGTCAATCTCTACACGAGTCAGAAACCAGTTATTCTATAACACCATCGGTTTCAGCTTTCTGGACAATGCTGTCGCATATCTGCGTATAAAGTTAAAGGAAATTAAGGGTCAATACATAAAGTTAAAAGTTTAAGGGGTGTTCGGACGACTCGTTCGCTCAACAAATTCGAGGGCTAAAGCACACGTTCTGGTTTAAAAAAAACGGAAAAAGAGCGCTGGTATCAGCGCTCTTTTTGTACCCCGGGAGGGACTTGAAC
>DBXH01000030.1:1959-25656 GCA_002309335.1 Bacteroidales bacterium UBA1217
GTCTACCATTCCACCACCAGGGCATCTGAATTTCGAATTATGAATTTGGAATTATGAAATCAATAAATATTTGGTTTCAAACTAAATATTGAAATCTTATCCTAAATTCACCCTTTCGAATTCGAGTGCAAAAATACACACTTTTTTAATACTGCCAAAATTTTTTTACATATTTTGCTTGCAATCCAAAAAAAAATAGTATTTTTGCAATCCATAATAAAACTAAATAAACTGATGCAAACATCTGATAAAGTGTTCATTTTCGCGGGTAGAGCCACTGCCGATCTGGCTCGCCGTGTGGCTGAAATTTATGGAATTCCTCTGGGTAACTCCACCGTTTTCCAGTATGCTGATGGCGAATTTCAACCTTCTTTTGAGGAAACAATTCGTGGCGGTATTGTCTTTATTATACAGTCGACAACACCCCCGACCGACAACCTGTTTGAGCTGTTGATGATGATTGATGCAGCTAAACGCGCCTCGGCAGGCAAGATTGTCGCTGTTATTCCTTATTATGGTTTCGCACGTCAGGACCGTAAGGACAAACCGCACGTACCAATCGCATCGCGTCTGATTGCCGATATGCTCGTTGCAGCCGGTGTGGACCGCATTATCACGATGGATTTGCACGCCGACCAGATTCAGGGCTTCTTCAACATCCCGGTCGACCACCTCTATGGTTCGTCGCTCTTTATGCCTTACATCCGCGAGAAATTCGATATCGATGATGTTATGTTTGCATCGCCTGATATGGGTGGTAGCAAGCGCGCCGGTATGTATGCTAAGACGCTGAACAACAGTTTTGTTATCTGCTACAAGCATCGCAACAAACCCAACGAGATTGGCGAGATGCGCCTTATCGGTGAGGTTGAGGGCAAGCATGTTATTCTGCTTGACGACCTTATCGACACAGGTTCTACTATCTGCAAGGCTGCCGGCATCATCAAGGCCAACGGCGCAAAGAGTGTCCGTGCTATGATCACTCACCCTGTTTTGTCGGGTAATGCTATTGAGAAGATTGAGAATTCGGAACTCGAGGAACTCGTTGTCAGCGACACAATCCCTCTGAAACGCGAGTCGAGCAAAATCCGTGTGCTCTCCTGTGACTGGCTGTTTGCTGAGGCTATCCGCCGCGTGACTACCTATGAGTCACTGGACAATCTCTATGAAACGACTATCCATCACAAGGGTGTGATTCACAGAATTGAACACTAGTAAAGGTTAAAGTTTAAAGATTAAAGTCTAAAAGAATTTTCATTAATTAATATTTTATCTAATCAATTAAATTTAAAACACAATGAGAATAGTATCAATGAGCGGTGCTCTGCGTGAGCACGTAGGGAAAAAGGATGCTAAGGCTCTGCGTCGTGAGGACAAGGTGCCTTGTGTAATGTACGGCAAGGGCGAGCAGATCGCTTTCAGCGTTGGCCAGACCCAGTTCGACCGTATTATCTTTAATCCGGAACCCTGTTTTGTAGAAATCGACATCGACGGCACCAAGCACAGCGCTATGCTGAAGGACATCGATTTCCACCCTGTAACTGACATCGTTTATCACGCCGATTTCTATGAGTTGAGCGATGATAAGCCCGTTGTAATGTCAATTCCCGTCCACACCAGCGGTACTTCTGTTGGAGTTATGAAGGGCGGCAAGTTGGCTTACAAGCAGAAACGCCTCAATGTGAAGGCTCTGCCGGCTAATATGCCCAACGAGATTGTTGTCGATATCACCAACCTCGATGTCGCTCAGCGCGTTAAGGTTCAGGATATCCCGACCAACAACTATGAGTTCCTCAACCCCAAGAGCAGCGAGGTTCTGGTTGTCAACAGCACCCGCGCATCTGCAACTGCCGATACCGAGGCCGCTGCTGAGTAATATGAACGAATAGAACAGATAAGAGTCGCGATTGTTTGTCGCGACTCTTTTTTGTACCGGCTATGAGACTTCATCTGCTTTTCGATTTGGACCGCACCCTGTGGGATTTCGACGGCAATGCCGACCGCACCTATCGTGCTATGTTCGAGGAATTCGGATTGCGGAACTTGTGCAATGTCGATTATGAGGTCTTTCACGAACGTTATCGTGTGATAAACGACACCCTTTGGGAGGCGTATCGAAACGGCACATTGAGCAAGGAACTGTTGTCGGTGCGCCGTTTTTCATATACACTCGAGGCTTTCGGATGTGATGCGGAATCGCCCGAGATAATCCGCCTCTCGAAAAGGATGGGCGAATATTATGTTGAGGAGGGAACGCGTCAGACGGGGTTGATGCCCGGCGCGCGCGAGCTGCTTGAATGGCTTCACCCACAGAAAGACAAGTATTCGTTGTCCGTGATAACGAATGGATTTTCAGAGGCTCAACTGCCCAAGATGAAGACGGCAGGCATAGACAAGTACTTTGACTATTTCTTTCTGTCAGAAGATATTGGCTATATGAAGCCCGATAGAAGGTTTTTTGATGCGGCTATTGCGAAGATGGGGGTCACGCCTGAGCAATGCATTGTGATAGGCGACGACTACAAAGTTGACATTCTCGGTGCAATGAGTGCCGGCATATCGCAGATTTATTATAACCTCAGCGGCGCCCCTCTGCCTGAAGGCAGCCCGAAACCAACGTATGAGATAAGGGAGCTGCGGGAGATAATTAATTTAATATTATGAAAGATAAAAGACACGGTCGAGTGATGAATGTTAATGTTCAAAAGCAACACCGCAGGGACTTAAGGAAGAAAGGAACTGCGGCGGAGGCTGTTTTATGGTCTTTTATTAAAGCGAAAAAAATAGAGGGACTGCAATTTCGTAGACAATTTAGTGTTGGTGATTTCATTTTGGACTTTTACTGTCCTGCGTTAAGACTTGCAATTGAGTTGGATGGTGATTATCATTTTCACGATGAGATGTATGAACGGGATTATTCGAGAGATAAAACGCTGTGGGACAAATATAATATTAAAACTATGCGTTATGAGAATAGGATTGTATTTGAGTATCCAAAATATTTTTTCGAAGATATATTAAAAGAAAAAGAACAGCAGGAAAGAGGTGAACACACGCCCCCGTCCTTTGGACACCCCCTCTAACTTAGAGGGGGATCTAAAAATAGTCAACAACCAGGAGGGAGAGTCGAGAGAGATTGGAGTAATATGTATTATAATCCTCCCCTAAGTTAGGGGAGGGGGACCCAAAGGGTGGAGGAGTGTGATATTTAGAGGAAGTCCCTAAAACTAAAACTATAGAAAAACGTTTATTATGCATAAATCAGGTTTTGTAAATATTATTGGCAACCCGAATGTGGGTAAATCGACCTTGATGAACGCCCTTGTTGGCGAGAAACTGTCCATCATCACCAGCAAGGCGCAGACAACGCGGCACCGCATTATGGGAATAGTAAACGGAGAACGGAAAACGGAGAACGGAGAATCTGTTGAGTTTCAGATTGTCTACACCGACACGCCGGGCATCGTCAACCCGCACTACAAGTTGCACGAGTCGATGATGGGTTTCGTCAATAGCGCCGTTCAGGATGCCGACTTGTTTCTGTTGGTGACGGAGGTGGGCGAAACACTCAAGAATCAGAATGTGCTGCAAAAAGTAGTCGCATCAAACATTCCTGTGATTGTGGTTGTTAACAAGATTGATCTTTCTGACCAAGCAACAATTCAAGCCAAGATTGCCTATTGGCAGGAGCAAATCCCGCGCGCGGTAGTCATTCCGTGTTCTGCAACAGAGGGCTTCAATGTCAACACGATTTTTGACCATATTATGGATTTCTTGCCCGAGAATCCGCCATATTTCCCCAAGGACGAGCTGACCGACCGCTCAATGCGTTTCTTTGTGTCGGAGATTGTGCGCGAGAAAATCTTGCTGCTCTACGACAAGGAGATACCCTACAGCTGCGAGGTGGCTGTGGAGAGCTACAAGGAGGGTGAGACGCTCGACAAGATTTCAGCGCTGATTTTCGTTGAACGCGATTCTCAGAAGGCAATCCTTATAGGTCATCAAGGCAAGTCGATAAAGAAACTCGGTATTGAGGCCCGCAAGGACATCGAAGAGTTTACGGGCAAAAAATGTTTTCTTGATTTGCGCATCAAAGTGCTGAAAGACTGGCGCAATAGCGACCGCGCTTTGCGTCAGTTCGGCTACGAAGGCGATTGATGCCATTAGTCAATCTTTTCCCACTCGTCGTTTTCATTCAGGCGGTATGAGCCGAAAGGCAGATGCAAGGCGTTGAATATGAAATCGTGGCCGAATAGGCGTGCAGGAATGTGAATGTGCACCGTGTTGGAGAAATTGTAATGGTGGAACTCGCACGAGGCAACGCTGTCGGTGATGTGTAAAGTGACTCTGTAATCGTAGCAGTTTACAAACAGTTCTTTTGCCCAAAGCAAAAGTGTGTCGGTGAGTTGTTTGTGGTTTTCAATGTCGTCTCCTTTTGGATAAGTCAAATCCAGGATAGAGGAGTAGTAGTTGTGAAAGATTGTGTACCCTGATGTGGTGTCGGTGGTGTTTCGGTGTAATGTCAGTGCCGACGGGGGATAACATTCGCGGAACTCTTTTGTCAGCTGCTGGCAGACGGGCATTTGGCGACGTATTATGGCTGTGTCGCCGTGTTCAACGGCAATGCAAAGGCTGTCGGCCATCTTGACCAATCGGTATGTCCGTGAATCTTTTTCCGGTGTCCAGACTTCGGCTTTTATGCCGTAAGTGTAGAATTCGTATGTTACTCCGTCACACCCTCCACGGCTATCCGCAAAATGCGAGGAGGTCATAATGGCACTCTGGAATGTCCTTTTTATTTGGTTTGAGGCATCTCTCTTGAGTGGTATTGTGTGGCGTTCGACGTGTATTTTTCTGTTGCCTTTTCTCATCTTTTTGTCCGCCCAAGAGTATTCCCTATAATACCAGATATTTTTCGCGGCACGGGTTAGAATCAAGCTGTCAACGTTGTAGTTACGCATCTCTTTTATGGCAAGCGAATATTCAGGGCCAAACGACGGTCTGCAAAGGAAATAAGTGTCGTAGCCTATATTGCCGTTGTGTGATTGTGAGTAATATGAGAGAAGAAGATTATGAAGTGCTTGCTCATAATCTAAAAAATGTGGGTTGTAATTAGACGGAGTAAGCAAATCCTGACTTCTGACTGCGGCTGTGGACGACGCTATCGTCAGAAACAAGACCAGTGTTTTGACTGAAAGCCTCATTTAAGCAATAACTTTAAACTATAAACTTTAAACTTTACTTAAAAGTACTCTATTTCGCGGGTGACGATGTACTGCATCACGGGGTCGCCGTCCTGCAGCTCGCTTTCGGTGCGGCGGGTCCAGTTTCCGTGGTCGTCGTATTCGTACTGGAAGATAGTGATAAACATCTCTGGCTCAGCCTCGCTGTAGTCGTAGAGTGTCTGCGAAACAGGCTCGTTGTTCTCGTCGTATTCATAGCGCCATTCTTGCATCTTCCTGCCGTTGCGGTCAAAGACAAGCTTCTTGTCGACATTGTTGCCCAGATAGGTGAACACCTCGCGTTTATAGATGTTGCCGGCGGCATCGTTGAGCGAGCGCTGAACCAAACGGCCTTGAGTGTCGAAACGAACTAGGGTGCGGCTCTCAATCTGACGGTCGGCATCCTCCACCCACATCTCTTTCAGCACGTTCTGTGCATCGTATGAATAATAGGTGCGACCAATTACATTCTCGTTGTTGTCTACGATCTGCTCGACAGTGGTGAGTCCAAAACCGTCGTGTTTGAAGCGCGAGCGGAAAATAATGTCGGCTTCGGGTGTGACGTAGGTCATAGTCTTGCGCCAGCCTTTGCTGTTGTAGGCTGTCTCGAGCTGCTCGAGGATATCGCCTTGCGAGGTCACTCCTTGGAAATCGGTGCGGGCTTCGTAGGTTATTTTAGTCACATTTTTAACTTTACCATGCAGCCCGTCTAGGGTTACGTCGTTGGCCAGTTTCTGTGCACTCAGCGAGGCTGTTGATAAAACAAATAGGGCAGCGATAAAGAATGTTTTTATTTTCATAATTAATTGTTTCTTATTCGTTTGTGTGTTTATTTCAAAGTGTTTTTTCTTTTGTCTTAAAAGGCAAAAATACGAAAGTTGAATAAAATGGCAAAATTTTCGTATTTTTGCAATTTCATTTGGATAACGTATGACAAGGCAAAATATTATATTGTTGTGTTTTATTTTATATACTGCGTTACTTTTTTTTGTGATGTGGCTTACTTCGCGCCGTTCTGCCGGCAACGATGCCTTCTTTCGCGGCAACCGTAAATCGCCGTGGTTTGTGGTCGCTTACGGTATGCTTGGTGCGTCGCTTTCGGGGGTTACATTTATGTCGGTGCCGGGAGGTGTCTATTATGGTGCGTTTACCTATATGCCGCTTGTATTTGGCTATGTGATAGGCTATTTCGTGATAGCGTTCCTGCTTCTGCCGCTCTACTACAAGCTGAACCTGACATCGATTTATTCTTATCTTGACCAGCGTTTCGGCAGCACCTCCGAAAAGACCGGCGCCATATTCTTCATCCTTTCGCGATTGCTTGGCTCTGCGTTGCGTATGTATCTGGTTGTTTTTGTGTTATACGAACTTGTGTTCAGGGAGTGGGGGGTGCCTTTCTGGATTCCCGCGGTGGTGTTTATAGCCATAATACTGCTCTACACTTTTCGCGGCGGTCTCAAGACGGTTGTATGGACCGATACTCTTCAAACCACATTCTTGTTGCTCGCCGCTGTTGCCACGGTCATTGTGATACTCAAGAATTTGAATATCAGTATTCCCGAGTTGTTGAGTGCCAGTTCCGATGAAGGGTATACGCGCATCTGGGAGACCGATATCAACCACCCGAAGTTCTATGTTAAACAGATTATCTCGGGAGCCTTTATAACTATTGCGATGACTGGCCTTGATCAGGATATGATGCAGAAGAATTTGAGTTGCAAGACATTGCGCGATGCTCAAAAGAATGTCATCACTTCCAGTTTTCTTTTCATCGCTGTCAATATCGTCTTCCTCACGCTCGGGGCGGCTCTGATATATTACGGCACCCATACCGCTGGTTTCGAGATGCCTGTTGGAGCCGACGGACGTGTGCTGGGCGATAAGATTTATCCTCTTATAGCTAAATCGATGGGTGGCTTCACGCTGATTTGTTTTGTGTTGGGAATGGTTGCCGCAGGTTACAGCAGCGCTGACGGAACTCTGACTGCGCTGACTACGACCTTCTGTTATGATTTTCTCCATTTCGATAAACGGCAGAATCTTTCTGAACGTCAGCAGGTGCGTTACCGCAAGATGGTTCACGTCGGATTTGCGTTGCTCTATTTGTTGGTAATCATTGCATTCCGTCCGTTTCACAACGATTCGCTTATCAATATCCTATTTGATATTGCCGGCTATACCTATGGTCCTCTGCTGGGCTTGTACGCTTTCGGCCTTTTCACAAAATGGAGTGTTCGCGACCGTCTTGTGCCGCTAGTCGCTATTATAAGCCCGATAATATGTTATCTGCTCAAAATCTATTCGGCTCAGCTTTTTGGTGGCTATCAGCTTGGTTTCGAATTGCTTCTGCTCAATGGATTGATTACATTTCTGGGACTTGTTTTGATAAAAGAAAAAACAAATGAAAATGAATAAATTTACGTTTAGAAATATAGTGATTGTGTGTGCCTCTGTCCTTTTGGCTGGATGCAGCCAGTATAAGGTCTATTCGGTAAAGGACAATCCTATGTTGCCTGTCAGCGGCGGTGTGGTTTACGCTCTCCCCCGCACACAGGTTTGTGTCGCGGTGACCGTCCAGCGGCGCGATTTGTCCAAAGCGCCTTATAGTGCATACGCCACTGATTATCTCGGGGTTTCAGAGTCTGATATCAATACCGACTACCACATTGTCAGCATCGATGTTGACGGGGTTAATGTCGCTGATCCGGACAACTGGTTCTTCGTCAAGGTTAACCGTGGCTCTGTAACTGTCGACGATCGCCATCTGCTGCTGGCAATAGGAAGGGAGAAAGAAGAGATAAAAACGGAGAACGGAAAACGGAGAACGGAAAACGCGGAACGGAAGGACAGTGGCGTTAGGGCCGAGTATAATCTTTACGACCGTGTCGATACTTTTTATACCCGCTACGATAAACCTGACAATCCCACTATGGTGTCGAGCCGCAAGGATGTGCGTACCGCCAAGCAGCGCGCCGCCGCCGCCGCCGAACGTCTTGAGGAGATACAATCGAAACAGGAGGAACTCCTCAACGGAGAGTACGAAGGTTCCTACAGCACCGAGGCAGTGCAGTATATCTACAAGCAGCTGCAACGTCAGGAAGCACAGATTATCAACGATTTCTGTGGCGAGCTGACCACTGAGACCGTGCGTTTTTATGTTGATCCGCAGATGCGTCGCAAAGAGGATTTTTGTGATACAATAATTTGGTTTTCACCCACCGATGGCTTTGTTGGCGATGCGGAACATCTGCCCAAGGATGCCTATCCTGTTGTATGTTTTGTCCATAACGATAACAATTTGAAGAATGTCAACCGTTTCGTAAGGTATCATACGTCGGGTATCACCCAGAACAGCGCCAGCGGACATACCGGTGCTGCAGCGGCAAAGTCGCGCACCCGCAATGGCTTCCGCTATCGTATTCCGGCGTCGGCTTCGGTCGAGGTGACAACTCCCGAGTTCTCCGTAAGCCGTCATGTACCTTTCTCGCAGTTGGGACCTATCGTCGAGCTTCCGCGTCGACGAATCAAAGCCCTTTTCGATGCGAAGACCCTGGACCTCCGCGAACTCGAACGCACAAGATAAACCATTCATAACCCTTTCAAGTGAAGCGAACCTTTTAAACTCTTTCAACCTTTAAAAACTTTCAATAGTGGATTTCAATATATTAGTTCTTGGTTCCGGTGCGGCCACGCCGACTTTTGCCCGCCATTGCAGCGGACAGATGGTCAATATCTGCGGGTCGCGGATACTTGTCGACTGCGGTGAGTCGACTCAGAACCAGTTGCGTCAGTATCATCAGAAGATTCAGTCAATCAAGACGATATTCATATCTCACCTTCACGGCGACCATTTCTTCGGCTTGCCGGGGTTGCTCTCCACTATGCATCTATGCGGTCGCACCGAGCCGCTCACCGTCTATACCCCTGTTGGCGCAAAGGCGGCGCTAGAATTGCTTTTCCAGGTTTCGGCCACCAATGTCAACTACGAATTGAATATTGTCGAGATCGATGTAGATAACCCGACAGTTGTACATACTGGTAAAGGTTTTACCGTCACCGCTTTCCCTCTTCATCATTCGGTCACCACCTATGGTTACATTTTCCGGGAGGAGCCGCCGTTGCTGAATCTGCGCCATAATGTCCGTGACCAATATCAGATGACCAACGACGACTGTGTGCGCGTTAAGAATGGCGAGGACCTGATGCTCGGCGATGGCACCGTTATACCTAACTCTCAGCTCACTATGCCGCGTCGTTTGGCGCGCAGTTACGCTTATTGTTGCGACACTTCGTTTGATGAGTCGCTGATACCCATTCTCAGCGGAGTTGACCTTCTATGCTTGGAGAGCACATTCGATGAGGCTTTTTCGGCAATGGCTGAAGAGCGTTGCCACCTCACCGCTTCGCAGGCCGCCACCATCGCATTGCGGGCGGGAGTACGGCAGCTGCTGCTTACCCATTTCTCGGCGCGCTACCGTGAGATTGAGCCGCTTTTGGGCGAAGCTACTGCTGTGTTTCCCAATACCATCTGCGCCGCCGACGGTGGGCGCTATGAGATACCGTACAAATATGCAAAGAATTAATTAATTGTATTTTAAATAATTGGAAGCAAAATGGAAGTAAAAAAGGGAGTAAAAATGGAAGTAAAAATGGAAGTGAAAGTGGACAATACAAATCATTTGTCCCCTTTAACTTCCCCTTTAACTTCCTCTTTAACATCCTCTTTAACTTCCCCTTTAACTTCCTTTTTAACTTCCCTTTAAAAATAAAATATAGCCGTTAATAAAATGTCCGAACTGCTCTCTCAACTCAACGAAGCCCAGCGCGAAGCTGCCGCCTGCACCGAAGGCCCCGTGATGATTATCGCCGGCGCAGGTAGCGGCAAAACGCGCACTCTTACATATAGAATAGCCCATCTTATCGAGAAAGGGGTCGACCCTTTCAATATTTTAGCGCTCACTTTCACCAACAAAGCCGCCGCCGAGATGAAGGAGAGGATTATGAGGCTCGTCGGCAACGAGGCCCGCAACCTATGGATGGGCACCTTCCACTCCATCTTTGCCCGCATTTTGAGGGCGGAGGCCGCAAAACTGGGTTACATCAGCAGTTTTACTATCTACGACACCGACGACAGCAAGTCGGCTGTCAAACAGATTGTAAAAGGCCTCAACCTCGACCCAAAGGTCTATAATCCCGGTTATGTCGTAAGCCGCATCTCGATGGCCAAAAGTAGTCTTATCGGTCCTGAGGACTATTGCGAGAACCCCGAAATTCAGCAAACCGACCAGACGGCCCGCAAGCCTATGATTGGCGAGATTTACAAGCTCTACAACAAGCGTTTGCGCAACGCGATGGCTATGGATTTCGACGATTTGCTCTTCAACACCAACATACTCCTGCGCGACTTTCCCGAGGTGTTGCTCAAATATCAGAACCGTTTCCGCTACATCCTTGTCGACGAGTATCAGGACACTAACTTCGCTCAGTATCTTATCGTTAAGAAACTCGCCGCGCGCTTCCAGAACATCTGCGTGGTGGGTGACGATGCACAGAGCATATACGCCTTCCGCGGAGCCAACATTCAGAACATCTTTAACTTCAAGCGCGACTATCCATCCGTCAAGCTTTTCAAACTCGAGCAAAACTATCGCAGCACCAAGAATATCGTCGGTGCCGCCAACTCCATCATTTCCAACAACAAGGAGCAGATACAGAAAGAAATATGGACCGACAACGGAACGGGTACCCCTATCATCTTGATGCGTTGCAGCGACGAGCGCAATGAAGGCACACGCGTGGCTGAGTCTATTCTTGAGACCCACTTGGGCGACAACCGTCCCTTCCGCGACTTTGCCATCCTCTACCGCATCAACGTCCAGAGCCGTGCAATTGAGGAGGCGTTGCGCAAGAACGATATCCCTTACCGTGTCTATGCCGGCATCTCCTTCTACGGCCGCAAGGAAGTCAAGGATGCGCTAGCCTATCTGCGTCTGGTGGTCAACAACTACGACGACGAATCGCTTGTGCGCATCATCAACCTCCCGGCGCGCGGCATAGGCAACACCACCGTCGACCGCATCCGTCTCGCCGCCGCCGACAACGATGTCAGCATCTGGACGGTGATGGAAAATATCACCTCGTTCGGACTGGGGCTCAACAGCGGCGTTATAGGTAAAATCAACGACTTTATGTCGATGATTAAGCTCAATTCGGCACATATCCACGACACCGACGCCTACACCCTTGCAAAGAACGTCATCAATTCCTCGGGACTCATCACAATGCTCCGCAACGACGATGATCCCGACAACGCCAACCGCATCGAGAATATCGAGGAGCTCCTCAACGGTATACAGGAATTCTGCGAACGCGAAGACAACATCACGCCAGGAGAGGTGGAAACGGAGACTGAAGGCCGGGAAATGGAGAACCTCCCCTCTCGGAGAGGGGTGGCCGAAGGCCGGGGTGTGTCAAACCAAGAACAAGAAATGTCCAGCGAAGAAATAAGTTCTCCGTTAAAGACCCTCGACCAGTTCCTCCAGCAGGTTCTCCTCCTCACCTCCGAGGACAAAGACTCCGACAAGGAAGCCGACAAAGTGTCGCTTATGACCATACACGCCGCCAAAGGCCTTGAATTCCCTTACGTCTTTGTCATCGGTATGGAGGAAAATCTCTTTCCTTCGCCGCTCTCAATCAACTCACGCGAGGAACTTGAAGAAGAGCGCCGCCTCTTTTATGTCGCTGTCACCCGTGCCGAAATCCAGCTCACGCTCTCCTATGCTATGATGCGTTTCCAGTACGGGCAGACCTCCTATCAGGAGCTCAGCCGTTTTGTTGAGGAAATAGATCATCGATATCTGCTGATGCCTCGCAAACAATCCTCTTTCCCCAAGCCTGGCACCTTTCAGGGACGAAGCACAAGCCAGCCGTCGCTCTTTGGCCGCAAGGCTTCACAGGTCTCTGAGCCGCCAGAGAAGCACCGCACTACCACTGTCCGTTCCTCGTCTTCTCCCAAGACTTTCGGTCCTGTTGCACCCAACACACCCGAGCAGATTGCCGCCATCCAGGTCGGTATGACTGTTGCCCACGCCAAATTCGGCACAGGCAAGGTTCTCAGCGTCATCGGCGACGGCGACAGCCGCAAAGCCGTCGTCTTTTTCGACGGCATAGGGGAGAAGCAACTCCTGCTCAAGTTCGCCAAACTCACGATAGTCGAAGAATAAAACACAGGGTGCCCCACCGGGCGCCTTTTTTTCTCTCCGTCTCATCTTTGCCTCATCTTTGTTTTATCCTTGCTTTATCTTTATCTCATCTTTGCTTTATTCTCGTCTCATCTTTGCCTCATCTTTGTTTTATCCTTGCTTTATCTTTATCTCATCTTTGCTTTATTCTCGTCTCATCTTTGCCTCACTTTTTCCTCACTTTTGTTTCACCCTTCTCACACCTTCCCACTATCTTAATTTTTTACTAAAAACTATAAAAACTTTTATCAAACTTTACTATAGTAAACTTTAATAAAAGTTTGGTTAAACTTTGGTAAGACTTTGGTAAGTATTTGACCCTTGATTACCATATAGTTAAGGCTGAGCGAAAATAGACCGTTTTCAGTGTCTCTGAAAATGAAGGAAAAATTGATGTAAGTAATTGTTAATTATTGTGTTGTTGCGGATTTTTATTTGCTTGCCAAATAGGCTCGGAATGGTGTGACTTGGGCATAAAAGTTCAATTTATTCTTCGAGTGGTGTAGATTATTAATTTTATGTTGTATATATTGGCTTCTCTTTTGTTTAAACGGACATAAATATTTTCTATTTCTGTTTTATCTCATCCGTTGAATCGGATTTGCAATCCGATTCATAATATTATTAGGATTTGCAATCCGCTTTTAAATTATTTATTCCGGTTTCAATGTTTTTCCGTATCTTTGTAATCTGTTTTGAACAGTAACAGAAGAGTAAAATAATTGTAAATAAATATAATAACTATGAAACAGCTTATCGAATGCGTGCCCAATATCAGCGAGGGCCGCGATATGAATATCATCAATCAGGTTACCGCCGAGATTGAGAAGGTTGAAGGCGTAAAACTGCTTGACGTCGATCCTGGTCAGACAACAAACCGCACGGTCATCACCTTCGTAGGTGAACCGGAGCAGGCTTGCGAGGCCGCTTTCCGCGTAGTGAAAAAGGCTGCCGAACTGATTGATATGCGCCAGCATCACGGCGCTCACCCGCGTCAGGGTGCCACCGATGTATGCCCGCTTATCCCGGTGAGCAACATCACGATGGAAGAGACTGTCGAGTATGCCCACAAACTGGCTGAGCGTATCGGCAACGAGCTGCAGATTCCGATCTACTGCTACGAAAACGCCGCCAAGATTGCCGAACGTCGCAACCTGGCTTACTGCCGCACGGGTGAGTATGAGAGTCTCTCGACCCGACTGGGTACTGAGCAGTGGAAGCCCGACTACGGTCCCAACGCCTGGAATGACCATACCGCTCAGACAGGTGCCACGCAGGTGGGTGCCCGCGATTTTCTCGTGGCTATCAACTACAATCTCAACACCACTTCGACCCGCCGCGCCAACGCCATCGCTTTCGACGTCCGCGAAAAGGGCCGTCCGATGCGCGAGGGTGGCAAACCCAGCGGCAAGCCGATGAAGGACGAGAATGGCAAGACGATTATGATTCCCGGCACGTTGAAGGGTACCAAGGCAATTGGCTGGTACATAGAAGACTACGGCATCGCTCAGGTGAGTATGAACATCACCAGCATTAAGGTGGCTCCTGTGCATCTCTGCTTCGACGAGGTGTGCCGTTGCGCCCAGAACCGTGGTGTGCGTGTCACAGGCTGTGAGATTGTGGGCCTTATCCCGAAGAGCGTCCTTATCGATGCTGGCAAATACTATCTGGCCAAACAGAAACGCTCGCTGGGCGTGAGCGAGGATGAGATTATGAAGATCGCTGTGAAGTCGATGGGTCTCGACGACCTCAAGCCGTTCAACCCGAAGGAGAAGGTTATCGAGTTCCTGATTGAGGATAACAGCCAGAAGAAACTGGTCGACCTGACCTGTACGGGTTTCTGCGAGGAGACCGCCAGCGAGAGTCCCGCTCCGGGAGGCGGCTCGGTGAGCGCCTATATGGGTGCGCTGGCCGCTTCGCTTGGCACGATGGTCGCCAACTTGACCGGCGGCAAGGCTGCTTATGATGATGAGTGGGAGAAATTCAGCGATGTGGCTGTCCACGGCCAGCAGCTGAAGAATGAGCTCCTGCACCTTGTCGACGAGGATACCAATGCTTTCAACAAGATTATGAATGCTTTCGGCCTGCCCAAGAAGAGCGACGAGGAGAAGGCCGCCCGCAGCGCCGCCATCCAGGAAGCTACCAAGTTCGCCACCGAGGTGCCTTTCCATACGATGCAAAAGTCAATGGAGGCTTTCGAGGTCTGTCGCGCTATGGTGGAGTGGGGCAACCCAGCTAGCGTTACCGACGGCGGCGTGGGTGCTTTGGCTGCCCGCAGCGCCGTGATGGGTGCTCATCTCAATGTGAAGATCAACGCCAGCAGTCTTAAGGACGAGGCCTTCAAGAACGATATCCTTGCCCGTGCAGCCGCAATCGAGGCCGCCGCTATCAAGGAGGAAGCGGAAATTCTCGCTATCGTTAATGAGAAAATAGGTCTTTAATACAAAAAAACGATTCCTCTCCGAGAATCGCGTATTTGACAATTTCCTGTGCGTGGGGTTTGGATATGTAAATCTCACGCACTTCTTTTTTATGAGGGAAATAAAATAACAAACTCCTTCTTGCGGTTTGCAAGGAGGAGTTTGTTTTATCGGTCGGGTAGGGGTGACCGATTCTTAGTTATTCGCTGACTATGTTCTCTGCCACCGAACCGCGATAGGCGGGACAGGTCTTGTGTGAGCACGATGCGGCTACAACAGCCAGAAGCATAACTGCGGAAAGGATGATAATGCGTTTCTTCATTTTTGGATATTTTAATTGTTTATTCTCTATTATTATCGGGTAGGGGACACCCTTCTTCAAAAGAAAGTAACGCAGTTTTTTATTTTAACGTATATATTAGTCGAAAAAAAATAAAATAAAATCCGTCCTCTATAAAGTCTTCCCCTTTTGGAGAGGGGTAGGGCCGTAAGGGCAGGGTGTGTTGCACACGCCGTTCTCCGTTTCAAGAATTCGCCTTCTAATGCGCTATTTTGTTCTGTAATGTGATTTTGTATGTCGCTGGGTGAGATAATAGATTAGGCGTGAAATTTGTAAATTCACACTTGTATAGCATTACAACTGTATATACGGTTGTATATTTGTAATTATATACACTTTTGTAATATTTACAAAAATAATCAAGAAATATTTGTAAAAAAGCCTTTTTAGGCTTGCTGATACTTTAGATATTATATAAAACATTAATTTTATACATATTAAATATTTTAATTAAAGTGGTAATTAAACATAATGTATAAGTCGGTTAAATGAATAAAAATAGACAATTATATAATATAAATATTTATAAATTAAATATTTAACGATAAAGCATTAAATTATTACTTATGTAATCTAAATGTTTACAAAAATAATTTTGCTACAATTTACAAATGTTTCAAATAATCTTTGTACTTTTGTAAATCGAATTAATTTATGATTATAAATGTAAAAATATGGTAGACAGGATAAATCTCATTTTAAAGGCCAAAAATTTGACATCTCGACAGTTTGCCGAGGAGATTGGAATTCAGCCTTCGGGTATGTCGCATATTTTAGGGGGACGCAACCGTCCAAGTCTTGATTTCGTGATGAAGGTTGTGACGCGCTATCCTGAAATAGATATTAAATGGTTGACGCTTGGCGAGGGTGAAATGTATGTCAGTCCCTATTCGATGCCTGTGGCTCCTTCGTCGTCTGTATCTGCGGCAGCCTCCTCTCCTGTTGTTCAGCCTTCTGCTCCGGCTCCTGCTGTAAAGACACCAGAGCCGGCTCAGGCTTCGTTATGGTCGGAGCCGGATTTGTTTTTGGCAGCGGAGCCTGTTCCCGAACCCGTGCCTGTTGTCGATGAGCCTCCCGAAGCCGAACTAGAGGAGTCTCCCACCGTAGAGGTTGAACCCGAGCCGCTACAACAGCAGCCTCAACCTCAACTTGATGAGAATCGTCTGTACGATTTCGGCAAGCCTGCTGGTGTGGAAAATCAAAATCTAAAGAAGAAAAAGATTATGAAGGTGGTTATCCTATATGATGACCACTCATTTTCAGAGTATTACCCAGAATAATGCAATAATGCATTCGCGCATTATTGCTTGTTGATTTTGTTAAGGTGCTCCGACAGCATCTCGTCGCTCATATCGAGCAGCGACATCGCGGTACGTATGTCGTTGGCAAGAAAATGGTCGGGGTATTCATCAAGGAACTCCTCATAGGCTTCGCGTGCCTCCTCTTTGCGGCCGCCGTTGTCGAGTGCCAAGCCTTTCTCGTAGAAACATTCGTCGAGGTGGCTATAGTTGGGATAGTTGTCTATGACGCGGTCGTAGTAGGTAACCATTTCGTCGTAAAGTCCCATTCCGTTGGCGACCTGTGCTGCCAGGTGAAGGTAGTGGGCGGTCATCGAGTCGTCGGGAAAGGCGTCGGCAAATTGCGTGTAGAGGGCTATTAGTTTATTGCCTTTGGCGGTATCAATGCTCTCAAACATAGCGGCTTGCATCAATGGTTGCTCAATCGAGTCGATGCTTTGTGCAAGTTCGTCGCGTGTGGGTTCTTTAGGAGTGCGGCTGCACGCTGCTATCGTTAGTGCTGCAGCGGCAAGTATAATGATGCTTTTTTTCATTGGTTATCGTTATTTTTTAATTTGTCTTTTCAATCTGTATTTAGGGTGAACTTTGCCAGCGGCAACGTCGTTCAACTTGCGCTTAATCATTGTTTTGCGCAATGAACTCAGTCGGTCGGTAAAGACTTTGCCGTTCAGGTGGTCGATTTCATGCTGGGCGACTCGGGCGAACATTCCGTCGATGCGTTCTTGGTGCTCGACGAAATTTTCATCTAACCAGCGCAATACGATACTCGTTGGGCGCAGCACATCTTCGTGGATGTCGGGCAAACTGAGACATCCTTCGTTGAAGTAGTCTTTTTCGTTGCCTTCTTCGATGATCTCGGGGTTGATGAGCACGTGGCGTTCCTCCTCCTCGCCGTAGCTGTCGGTCTTTTCGTCGTAGGGGCGGAAACCGATGACTACCAGCTGGATGGAACGGTCAATCTGAGGTGCCGCCAGACCAACACCGTCGGCGGTGTACATCGTTTCAAACATATCGTCGATCAATTGTTTGAGGTCGGGATAGTCGGCTGTTATCGGTTGTGCTTGTTTGCGTAGAATTGGGTCGCCATAGGCTACTATTGGAAGATACATATTGGTGATGTTTGAGGTTTAAAGGTTAAAAAGGTCTTGGGGTTAATTGTTAGATGTATTGGTGCGTGATTTGGCAAAGTCGCGGCTCTGCATATAGTTCTGCAGGATGAGCACCGCGCTCACGGAGTCGATAAGTGCTTTGTTTTGACGCTGTTTGCGCGAGAGTCCTCCGTCAATCATTGCTTGGAAGGCTATCTTGGAAGTGAAACGTTCGTCGATACGCTCGATTGGTATTTGAGGGTACTTGTTGCGGAGTTTTTCGACGAAAGGTTCGATATACTGTGCCGATTCGGATGGGGTGTTGTTGAGGTGTTTGGCCTCACCCACAACGAAGAATTCCACGGGCTCTTTTTTCAGATAATCGTCAATGAAAGGCATCAGTTTTGGCGTCTCAACGGTGGTCAAAGCGGTTGCAATGAGCTGTAACTCGTCGGTCACGGCGAGTCCCGTACGCTTTATGCCATAGTCAATTGCCATTATTCTGCCCATAATTTTGTTGTTTGTTTCGGGCTGCAAAATTACAAAATAATTTGCAATTATCTGTTTTTTGATTGTTTTTTTCTTTTTTTAATGGTTAAAAATTGTTTTTGATAATAAGGGGGTTAGATGGATTTTTTGAAGAAAAATGATTTTTTTTTGTCCATTTTGCAAAAAGTTAGTACTTTTGCACCTCGAATTCAGAGGCAGATAGAGCCTTGATTCGGGTCCCTTAGCTCAGTCGGTTAGAGCAGCTGACTCATAATCAGCGGGTCCTTGGTTCGAGCCCAAGAGGGACCACAATAGAGCGGCAACGATGCCGCTTTTTTTGTTTCAAAATATTTGACAATAAATTTTGCCATATTGTTTTTTTGCTTTATCTTTGCATTTACTAAAAATAATGTAAAACATCAATAATAAACTAATAATTATGAATATAGATTGGCAAAACCTTCCGTTTGGTTACCTGAAAACGGATTATAACGTACGTTGCTGGTATCGCGACGGCAAATGGGGTGAGATTGAAGTCTCCTCCGAAGAGACCATCAACATTCACATGGCTGCTTCGAGTTTGCACTATGGCCAGGAGTCTTTTGAGGGTCTGAAGGCTTATCGCTGCAAAGACGGTAAGATCCGTATGTTCCGTCCCGATGAGAATGCCGCCCGTATGCAGAACACCAGCCGCGGTATAATGATGCCCGAGATGCCCACCGACAAATTCATCGAGATGTGCAAGAAGGTCGTGAAGATGAACGAGCGCTTCATCCCGCCTTACGGCACTGGCGCTAGCCTCTACCTGCGTCCTCTGATGATTGGTACCGGCATCACCGTGGGTGTGAAACCCGCCAACGAGTACCTGTTCCTCATCTTCGTAACTCCCGTCGGACCTTATTTCAAGGGCGGTTTCCAGGCTAACCCCTATGTTATCACCCGCAAATACGACCGTTCTGCTCCTCTCGGAACTGGTATCTACAAGGTCGGCGGCAACTACGCTGCTTCCCTCCGCGCTCACGTTGAGGCTTGCCATGGTGGTCAGTACGCCTGCGAGTTCTATCTCGACGCCAAGGAGAAAAAGTATGTTGACGAGGCTGGTGCAGCCAACTTCTTCGCTATCAAGAACGGTGTCTATATCACCCCGAAGTCGACCTCTATCCTTCCTTCTATCACCAACAAGAGCTTGATGCAGTTGGCCGAGGATATGGGTATCAAGGTTGAGCGTCGTCCTATCGCTGTCGAGGAGCTTGCTGAATGCCAGGAAGCTGGTGCCTGCGGTACCGCTGCCGTTATCAGCCCCATCGAGCGCATCGACGACCCCGAGGCTGGCAAGAGCTATGAGTTTGGCAAGAAGCCCGGTCCCATCAGCACCAAACTGTATGAGCACCTCCGTGCCATCCAGTTGGGCGAAGCTGAGGACGTCCACAACTGGAATGTTGTTGTTGAATAATTGCTTTAACAATAATAACAAAAAAAGCTCCGCAATCGCGGAGCTTTTTTGTTATTGACCAAACGATGCTTAGGCACCGATTTTTGCCTTGTAAGCGGCAGCGTCGAGCAGAGTATCGACATCGGCAGCGTTGGCGGGTTTAATCTTGATAATCCAGCCTTCGCCATAAGGATCGTTGTTGATGGAGGAGGCGTCCTCGAGAGCTGCGTTGAACTCAATAACCTCGCCGGTAACAGGCATCAGCAGGTCGGCAACGGTCTTAACGGCCTCGATTGAGCCGAAAGCCTCACCGGCTTCAACGGTGTCGCCTTCGCAGTCAACATCGACGAAAACGATGTCGCCAAGCTCGTGCTGTGCATAGTCGGTAATGCCTACATAAGCAAATTCGCCTTCCAGTCTTACCCATTCATCGTCCTGGGTGTACTTCAAATTTTCAGGAATGTTCATAATTTTTCTGTTTTATTAAAAGTTAATTATTCTATTTTCTTTGTTGTTTTTCAGCGATATAAATATATTTCCCCTAATATGTGGCGGGAAAGTTTGAAAATTCAAAAGTACACTTTTTCGTCAGTTTGACAAAATTTTTTTTTGATGTTGGATTTTTTTTCTATCTTTGCCTTGTAAAAGATGGTTCATTCTGAACACTTTTTAATCAACAAATTTTTAATTGTCAAATAGTTACAAAATAATTAGTTTTTTCAAACTGATTTGAAAAATCAAATTGGAATTGATTTCTACAACATTAATCCTTACTAATGTATAATATTTCTGAACTCTCTGCAAAGGCTCATATTGAGCTTATTGACATTGCAAAGGAACTTGGTGTTCACCGTGCAGACCGACTTGAGCCGCAAGAACTGATTTATAGAATTTTGGATGCTCAAGCCAAAAATCCCTCAAGCGATAACAACTCTTCGGAAGATATCTCCCGTATGCGGCAACGCCACGCTCGCATCAAGCCGATTCCTATTGCCGAATCGAACGTTAAGAACTATAAGGCACACAAGGAAAAGGCAGGTAACAGAACCGAAAAACAGCAAAAACAGCGTCCGGAGCCGACAACCGCTCCGATGCCCGCTGATGAACAAAAATTTGAGCCGGCGTTTGAGTTGAATATTAATGATTTGGAGATTCCTGTCGTGCCTACGGTGCCCGAAGTGGCTAATCCGAGAGACTATTTTCAGAAACGCAGTCAGGAGAATGCTGTGGAGCAACAGTCCGATAAACCCAACGAGGCTGCGGTGACGGAAGTCACAGCTGTCGCATCGACAGCAAATGAGGTGCAACCTGTCCCGCAAAAACGTCGCAGAGGTCGCCCGTCGCGCAAAAGTACGGAAGTGCAGATGCAACCTGAAAACGTTGAAACGAACTCTGTTAGCGTAGAGGTGAAAACGGAAAACGAAGAAAAGCCTGCAGAAACGGTCGAAGTAAACCAAAAACAGCAGAAACGCCGCGGACGCAAGCCTAAAAAACAACAAGACGCAGCTCAGGAAAATGGCGAGGTGAAAATGGAGAACGTGGAACGGAAAACGGAGAACGGAGAACGGAGAACAGAAAATGTAGAGCAGAAAACGGAGAAGGGCGACCGACCGGTGGTAGTGCCTGGCGTGAATTTCTACAAAAAGAATAATCAGAACAATAATAATAGTAATAATAATAATAACAACCGTCGTCACGATTTCCCGTTCGAGGTTGAGGGTTTTGTCGAGGCTGAAGGTGTGCTGGAAATCTCACAGGACGGATTCGGATTCCTGCGCTCGTCGGATTATAACTATCTGGCTTCACCGGACGATATTTATGTCTCGCAGCAGCAGATAAAGGGTTTCGGTTTGAAGGCTGGCGATACGGTGAAGTGCACTGTGCGTCCTCCCCGCGATGTGGAAAAATATTTCCCGTTGGTCAAAGTGTTAAAGATTAATGGTTTGAATCCTGAAGATATACGTGACCGCGTGGCGTTTGAATCTATGACTCCTCTCTTCCCTGAGGAGAAATTCAAGCTGACAGGACATCCGCAGGAGACGCTCTCAACGCGTATCATCGACCTCTTTACGCCTATTGGAAAAGGTCAGCGCGGATTGATTGTGGCTCAACCGAAGACCGGTAAGACGACGCTGCTTAAGGAGATTGCCAACGCTATTGCTTACAACCACCCTGAGGTCTATCTGATGGTGCTGCTCATCGACGAGCGTCCTGAGGAGGTGACTGATATGCAGCGAAGTGTGAATGCTGAAGTGATTGCCTCGACTTTCGATGAGCCTGCCGAGCGTCATGTGAGGATTGCAAATATCGTCCTTGAAAAGGCTAAGCGAATGACTGAGTGCAAACACGATGTGGTCATTGTGCTCGACTCTATAACGCGTCTGGCGAGGGCGTATAATACTGTCCAGCCAGCTTCAGGCAAGGTGCTGTCGGGCGGTGTGGAAGCCAATGCCCTGCAGAAGCCCAAGCGTTTCTTTGGTGCTGCCCGTAAGATTGAAAACGGTGGCTCGCTGACGATAATTGCAACGGCATTGACAGAGACGGGTTCTAAGATGGATGATGTTATCTTTGAGGAGTTTAAGGGTACGGGCAATATGGAATTGCAGCTCGACCGCAAGTTGGCCAACAAGCGTATGTGGCCTGCGGTGGATATCGTGGCGTCGTCAACTCGCCGCGATGATTTGCTTGTGGATCAGAATATCCTCTCGAGAATGCAGGTGCTGCGTAACCAACTTACCGACTTAAACCCTGTGGAGGCTATGGAGATGTTGAAACGCTTTATGGTGAATACGAAGAATAACGAGGAGTTCCTTTATTCGATGGATAAATAATCAGGTGTTATGAAACGCGGATTTGGTAGTGACAATCATTCGGGTGTGAGTCCCGAGGTGCTGAAGGCTATAGCTGACGCTAATGTTGAACATGCGTTGGCGTATGGTGACGATGAATATTGCGAGCGGGTCGTCAAGTTGTTCAAGACAACTTTCGGTGAGCAGGCTAGCGTTTATTTCGTCTTCAACGGCACGGGAGCCAATGTGTTGAACATCGATGCTATGTGCCGTTCGCACCACGCAGTGGTGTGCGCCGAAACTGCTCATATCAATGTCGACGAATGCGGTGCACCCCAGCGGATTGTAGGCTGCCGCCTGCTGACGGTTCCTACGCCCGACGGCAAGCTGACTCCTGAGTTGGTGAAAACGCAACTGCACGGATTCGGCTTCGAGCATCACAGCCAGCCGCGAGCAATATCAATTTCTCAGCCTACCGAGCTTGGCACATTATATACTGTCGAGGAAATCAAAGCATTGGCCGACCTTGCACATAGTTACGGAATGTATCTTCACGTCGACGGCGCCCGTTTGGCAAATGCCGCTGTTGCGCTTGGTTGTTCTTTCAAGGAGATGACGACCGACTGCGGTGTCGATTGCCTCTCGTTCGGCGGAACCAAGAATGGCCTTTTGATGGGCGAATCGTCTGTTATACTGAATACTGAGCTTGATGTTGATTTGAAATACCGCCGCAAGCAGATGTCGCAGTTGTGCTCTAAGATGCGTTTTATGGCTGTTCAGTTTGAGGCGTATCTGACTACAGGGCTCTGGCGACGCAATGCTGAGCATAGCAACCAAATGGCACAGCTACTATACGCTGAATTGCAGAGCGTTCCACAGGTAAAGGTGATGTACCCGGTTCAGGTCAACAGTGTCTTTGCTCAATTGCCGCGCGATGTGTGGACGGCTCTTCAGCAGGACTATTTCTTCTACGACTGGGATGAAGCGGAGAACGTTGTGCGCTGGATGTGTTCGTTCGACACAACTGTGGAGGATATTAAAAACTTCGTCGCCGCCCTAAGAAATATATGAAGCAGAGAGCCGGTGGCTCTCTGCGATAGCGAAGCGGAGGACAAAAAATATCATTGCAGCCAATAATCCACCGTTCTCGGGGCTTCAGCCCCGCCCCGCTCTGCCCAACACCCCTAAAAAATTGCATTTTTATCCCGCTGAAAACCAACTTCCTAAAAATAAATTTACATTTTTTTCGTTCTACGATGGTAGTTTTCGGACGTTTTTGCGACTAATATAACAAAAGCGCTTTTTTGATGAAACGAAACAAAAGGCATATTGCATTTATGGAGATGCTGCGTCGTTCCGACAGCACCATCTTCAAGAT
>DBXH01000012.1 GCA_002309335.1 Bacteroidales bacterium UBA1217
TCGAAGCAGGTGCCGGCAATGCGGTCCAGCGTGTAGTTGTTGATATACTCGCGCTGCATCCAGTTGCTCTTGCGCAGACGGCCGATAACCCACTTCACAAATACACCCAAAAGCGTGCCCCACAGGAAGTTGAAGCCCCACACTAACGGTTTGAGTGTCTTTACACCGAAGTCACCCAGCTCCAGTTGCTGGACGCCGTACATCAGCAGGAACACCAGCGCATAGACAAGCAGCACGAGGCAGAGCTGAACCGTCAGCTTGTCGATTGACTCCGAGTGCGGTATTTCGCCTTCCGACTCATAGTCCTCGAGCGTGTATTTCTCAACGTATGTACTGTCGCTCACTTTCAGCTTGCCTCTGCGACGAAGAACATTCATATATACTACTCCTACAAGGCTGCCCACAATGAAACCCATAGCGGCAATGCTGAGACCAAAATCCTTGCCGTAGAAGGTGATACCCTGGTTTGAAGCCCAGTCGCTGAACGTCACACCGAAGTTCAGTGCCTGTCCGGGACCCTGTCCATAGCCCATAGGCAACAGCATACCGCCGGCATAGAACATATTGGAACTCTTCCACCACATAAACAGCGGAATGGTAATCAGCAGTCCGGCCAAACCTTGCAGTATATAGGTGCTGGCAGTCACAGCTCCAGTCTCGACGACCTTCATTGTCGTTGTCGAACTCTTGATTTTCTTGTTCTTAAGAGCCATAGCCACAAAACCAAGACCCAACGCGTGGTAGGTCAGGATTTCCATTACGTGACGGTCGACAAGTTCGTTGAAAAAAATCAACGGTTTGAGGCACAGAATCAAAAGACCTGCCAACAGCGCCGATGGCAAAAGACTGCGGCGGAACAAAGGTACGTTGCAACGCACCAGATTGGCAATGAGCAGGGCGGCAATAATGACAAACAACTGTATCAGCCAAGCCCACGACGAAATATCGGCAAAAGATGACATTTGTAATAATTGATTTTGAATTATAAACTAAAAAAAGGGGCGCATAGGGGTGCACCCCGATATTTTCACATAAAAGTTGTAATTTATTCAGCAGCTTCTTCGGTCACTGGTGCGGGTTCTTCGGTCGGAGCCTCGGTCTGAGTGGCACCTGTGGTGACCTCCGCAGGTTGCTCGACAGCCTCAGGCTGCTCTTTCTTGAAGGGCAGGCCTACATATTTCAGCGTGTTGGTGAAATAGAGGGCGCAGAAGATACCGCCAAGTACAATGATGGTGATGAGCCATTTCTTCCAGCAAGGCATTTTCTTGTCGGCATAGGGGTCGGGCATCGTCACCAGCGGATATTTGGCGAGGCTGGTGAGCGTTGCGCCGAAGGCGGTGTTGATGCGCACCTGGGCGTTGATTGCCCAGCCGTTGGCGTTGAGCACGGGACCGAGGTTGCGTCGACGCAGCTTTGTCCATGCGATAAACATCGAAGGACCAGAGACAACAATCACGATGACAACAATCAGTAGGATAACGTTGTACCATTTGGCTGTGAGGAATGCTCCCAAACCAGCGAGAGCGGCAGCAATGGCACCCAAGGCTAAGCCGATGGCAGCAAAGATGCCTGCAAACTTGGCGATGTCGAACGGAGTCTTCTTATCGGCAGGAGCTGCAGGAGCGGCGCCATCGGCAGGTTTGGCTCCGATATTGTCGGTTGCGGTATCTGCTTTGGCGGTGAGGTTGTCCATCTGCTTGGCTTCCTTGTCGGCGGCGTTCTTGTTTATCTTGTCGGTGATGAATTTCCACAGTTTTTTGTAAGGCAGCCAGAAAGCTTGGCGAACAGAGATGGGGTTGTCCACGATCTTGGTGACGGTGGCGTCCCAATCCTGTCCCGAGCGGTCGTAGAAGATGGCGTTCTTGCCAACGCGCAGGTCGTCAACATCGCCGTCGGTCAGAGCAGCAACGATGTCCATCTCGGCAGCTTTGACTTTAGATTTGCAATGGCAGTAGATCAGATACATACCGCTCAATCCAGCCATATCTGCGTGTTTGCCCATATCGGTCACTTTCACACAGAGGTCGCAGCAACGCTGGTCGATATAAAGCTGACCGCATTGGAATACAGCCAGTTTGGTGTTGTCTCTTGTGTAGAAATCGGAGAAGACGACATAGTTTTTAAGCAACTTGTAGAAGTCGCGGTATAGATGCAGGAATTTGTCAACCAGTTTGATATCGGCATCTTCCTGTTCCATTTCCTTGTCAAAGTTCTCGACTTTGGCGGTCTTGTCGTCGGCGAGGCCGGTGACATAAGTGTCCAATTTGGCGACGACGGCGTTCCATTGAGCCTCGTCGATACTTTCGGCGCCGGCATAGTCGACGTTGAGAGTCAGGGTCTTGACTTTGTCGAACATTGCCTGCCAAGCGGGGTTAACGCCCTTGTCGAGATAGAGTTTCATCTCCTTGTTGGGGCGAGCCAGCGGATAGTCGGCAATCTGGTCGCTGCAGGAGGCGAGGTTCTTTTCGCTGATGGCTTGAATTTTCTCGACCGAAACATCTACGGCTTCAGCGCAGTTCTCATCGAAGGCGATGAGTTTGCAGCGCATAAAGTAGTCGGCCACTTTGTCCTTTATCGCGCCAACGGCGGTGATGGCGTCGTCGGTATTGTCGCCATAGGGTCGTTCGTCGAAAACGGCTGCTGTGGCGTCGTCCTTGGCTTTAACTTTTTCGTCGAAGGCTTTCTTTATGTCGGCAACGTCGGCTAGAGAAATGGTTTCACCCTCGGAGCCTTTCTTTTGGAGCAGGCGTTGGGAACTTTCGATGATTGCGGCGCCGCCTTCGTCGTCGGCGTTGAGGTCGGCAAGCGCAATGCTGTCGTTGCCATTAAGTAGCAGGTCGTTGTTTTTCAATGCGCCAGTCAGCCATTTTGAGGCTGCAACGATTTCATTTACACGAATTTTCTCGTCGCCATCGGTATCAAGCATCCGAAGAGTGGCTTCGTCGAATTCAAGACCTTTTACGGGGCAACTCAATACTGTCCAGAGCTTTTGGTCAAGTTCGTGGAGATGAGCGATGTCTTCTCCCGAATTGATAGTTACGCGTGTCACACCACCGATGGTGTTGAAAGTCCAAGTGTAGTTGTCGGACTTTCCAGGGATTGTAATCTTCTTAGCCATAATATATTATATTTATTATTCCGATGCTTGGTGCTTTTGATTGCAAAGTGCAAAGGTAATAAAAAATATTATAATGACCAAATGGGGAGATACATTTCTTTAAAAAAGTTAGTTTCATATACATAGGAGGAGATACGCATAAAATATGCGTAAACCCAGAATTAACCCAGAGTTAATCCAGAGTTACCCCAAGGAAAGGGTGGGTTATCTTTGTTCGGCGTGGAGCTTGGATTTCTTTTTGTGCTTGTTCCAGAAGCCATAGACTTCGCTGACGTTGCCGGCGGTGGTGAAAGCGTTGATTTCGTTGTGGTTGATGTATTCCATCAGTTTAGCGAACTCGTCTTTGCTCAGCAAGGCTTCGAGTTCGATGCATTTCTCGCCGCTATAGCCGCCAGTCACCTCGTAGAGAGTGCATCCGCGCTGCAGTTCGTTGATGATGTATTGACGCAGTCGGTCATAATCCTTCGACACGATGCAAACACGCTTTTTGTTGTTGAGAGTGGCGGTGAAATAGTCGACCACGAGACCGTTGATCCAAGTGCCTATGAGTCCTATGACGACCATACGGAACGGGTTGATAGCGAAAGCGGTGCAGCAGATTACGGCACCGGCTACCGACACCGAAGCGCCGATGTCGAAGTGGAGATATTTGTTTACTATCTTGGCGAGGATATCGAGGCCGCCGGTCGAGGCGTTGATGCTGAACATCAGAGCCTGTGCTGCGCTGAGCAGCAGCACGAAGCAGCAGAGGTCGAGCCAGGGGTCGCCCATAACTGAGGGCGTTCCGGTTACGTGGTTGGGATTGGCGATATTTTCCCAAGGGAAGACTTTTGCCCAGAATTCGGTCAAAGGGCCGAGGATCAAAGCGGTGTAAACTGTTTTAAATCCGAACTCATGACCTATCAGGAGGAAGGCTAGGATTAGCAGCACAATGTTGATGCCCATAATCCAAATACCAAGACCTTGACCGTGAGTGAAAATATTGCTCAGCACAATAGAGAGACCCGATATTGTGCCGATAATCAGTTTGCTGGGTACGAGGAAGTAGTAGACAGCGGCAGCGGTGACCATCATACCAAGGGTCATGATGATCAGTTCGATCCAGAACTTTTTGGTTCCGAGAATGTTTAGTATTTTGCTCATAATTATTTTGTTTTTAGCTTGTTAGATTTGTTTTTGTTATTCGTTAACAGGCTGCAAAAATACACAATAATATTTGTTCGTCAAAATAATAAGCGAAGGAAATTTATTTTGTCGATTTGAAAAAAAAATGTAATTTTGCAAATCAAAAAATGAAATAATAATTTAAAATCGAAATATGAAGAAAGCATTATTTTTTGCGGCATTTGCCATTAGTTTGGTGGCGGTTGAAGCCCAGATAAACCCCAACTGCGTGGGGTGGAAAAACCCGGCGAACTTTACGCAGACCGGTACGCATCAGGAGTTGTGGACGGGCTATACTGGCAATAAAAACAATTATCTTAGCACGTGTACGTCGGAGGGTGCAACATATACAACTGTTGTGCAAGCGGCAAATTTGGAAGCTGTAAACAACACCAGCGGTTGCAACATTACTCTTTATCAGGATAATAACGCCCGTACTAACTCGATTGACATCCACAACCAGTCGGACGGCACACGACAGTTTGTTATCAAGGGAGCGGGCTATGACCCCGAGACGATGAACCACTTGTCGTACTTGCCTCCCGACACATCGTTCCACAGCTCGATCCGATTGGGCAACTATTGTGGTGACCACGGAGCGGAGAAATTGACATACGAGTTTGTCGTTATGCCTGAAAATGCAATGGTTACGCTGTGGTATGCGTTGTCGATGCAGAATGGACAACATTTGTATTCAGAGAATAATCCGGAGTTTACGATTGTTGTTCAGAAAAATCTTGGTACAGCGACAAATCCCAATTGGGTTCCACTTGCAGGAGATACATTGTGTTTAATGCGTACTTCTCCAGGCGTTCCATTTTCTGCCGCCAATGGTGACACGGCTTTTTATTCTGGTGCTACGGGTGCTCAACTCACATCTGTCTCGTCCGCAACATACGGTCACAATATTTACCTGCCTTGGCATAAGTTGTTGATTGACTTGTCGAACAATACATATCAAAAGGTCCGAATCAAAATAACGGCAGGCGACTGTTCGATGTCTGCTCATTATGCATTGGCTTACATTGCCGGCGACTGCCAGCCGAGTGAATTAATGTCAAAAGGCTGTTATGCAGGCGAGAATAATGTTGAAGCCCCCAAGGGCGCAACCGTTTATAAATGGTATTGCAGCAAAACGGGAGTTTTGAGTGGCAACGCAATGTATAATGACAACAATTATCAACAGTTTGCGGTCGACTCTACCGGAAGCGTGGATATGGATACAAGCCTGTTTGTCAATACGACTACCGGCGCGGCTTTGAGTATGACTACGGTAATGTGCAAGATTACAAGTTATATGAATCCGAATATACCGAGGGTGGTAAAAGTGTATACGAATGCATATAGACCTATTGTGGCGCAGTATTATGATGTGGCTTGCGAGAGCTATACCTGGAATGACAGCACTTATTCCATCAGCGGCGAGTATATACAGATGGCTCCTTCGATGTATACCGGCAACTGCGACAGCACGTTGATACTGCATCTGACGATAAATACACCGGTTGAGAATGAACTGAATGAAACTGTATGCGACGATTATACGTGGGGAGAAGAAACATATACCGTAAGCGGCGATTATGTGCGGACGCTTCCGTCGGTCAATTATGGTGACTGCGATACCACAGAGACGCTGCATCTGACTGTAAATTATAGCGTTGATACCGCTATTGCCGACAGCGTCGTTGGCAGTTACGAATGGAACGGGGAGACTTATACTGAGAGCGGAACATATACTTGGACGGGAGTTACTGTTGAGGGTTGCGACAGCACTGTTACGTTGACCCTTGTTGTAACGCCTTTAGGCATAGAGAATGCTCAAAATACAGGATTTGGAATTCAGATTTATCCCAATCCCACTTCGGGTTGGCTGAATATCGCGGGCGACGATGTGCTTGGCGTTGAGTTGTTTGACCTTGCGGGACACAAGATTGCCGAATACAAAAGTGTAGACAGAATCTATATTGGCTCGCTGCCTTCGGGTTCATACGTTGTAAGGACAACTTGTAGAAACGGCGTTGCGACGCACCGCATCACGTTGAAATAGCCTGTTGGGGCATAAACGAAAAGAGCCATCCGTAAGGGTGGCTCTTTTCGTTTGGTAATAAGCTGTGGCGCTTATGCCTCGACATTCTTTTCGATTGCGAGTTTACCTCTGTAATATCCGCATTCGGGACATACGTGATGCATCATAATCTGAGCACCACAGTTGCTGCACGTGGTCAGCTGAGGAGTCTCCAAGCTGTCGTGCGTTCTTCTCTTTCTTGTTCTCGTCTGTGAGAACCTGTGTTTTGGATGTGGCATAATTATTAATTTTTATTGTTTATTTTTTATTTCAAGTTTTTAAGTGCTTCCCAGCGGGGGTCGATATCGTCTTCGTTGGTCGGCGTTGGCTCTCCGTCGTTTTCTTCCGAGATATATTTAGTTATCTCGGGGTCGCAGGTGGAATTGCCTTCAGCGTCGTCGGGATGGACGCATTGCATTGGTATAGATACCGCTACATATTCGTACATCCATTGTGCGAGGTCGATCTTGTATTCGTTTTCGGGCAGAATGACCACATCCTCGTCGTCCGACTGCTCGTTGTCGCCAAATTTCACACACAGAGTCTCTTCTCCTTCCACTGGCAACTTAATCTCACCAAGGCATCTGTCGCACATCGTCGTCACCTCTCCGGAATAGGCGAAATAGAACATCATCAATCGCTCTTTTTTCTCCAGTTTTACGTCGAAAACGATGTTTGCATCCAGTATTTTTTCATTTTTATACTCTGAAAAAAAACTGTTGTCCAGCGTGAAATCATAGTGGTAAACGCCTGATTTTAAGCCGCTGAACTGTATTGTCGTGTCGACGGTTTGCTCCATTTGCATACTCCTAATGAGTTTGCAAAGATACAAACATTTTTAAAACTGACCAAAAAAAAGTGTAAAATGCAATTATTTTTTGTCTGTGACGATGGCGAAGAGGTCGTGTTCGAGGGCTTGGGTGATGGTGGCGTCGACAAAATCTCCGATGCGAATTGAAGAGTGGGGGAGGATTAAAACCTCATCGTCAACCTCGGGCGAGTCCTGCTCGGTGCGGCCAACAAAGTAGTCGCCCTCTCTGCGGTCGATGATAGTCTTAAAAGTTTTTCCGACCTTTTGCTCGTTGATTTGCAGGGATATCTGTTCTTGTATTTCCATCAGTTCGTCAATGCGACGCTGCTTTTCCTCATCGCTCACGGGGTCGCCGAGTTTATAGGCAGGCGTTCCTTCCTCGGGCGAGTAGGCAAATACGCCCATTCGGTTGAAGCGTGCGTTGCAGACAAACTCTTTGAGTTCTTCGAAATCGGCTTCCGTCTCTCCCGGATAACCCACAATGAGCGTTGTACGGATAGCGACATCGGTAATCTTTTCGCGGAATTTTTCAAGCAAAGCGAGAGTCTCCTTGCGGTCGACACCGCGCTGCATCGAGTTGAGTAGACGGCTGCTGATGTGTTGCAGCGGTATATCGATGTATTTGCAGATGTTACTGTGTCGTGCGATAGCGTCGATGGCGTCGTCGGGGAACGAAGAAGGGTAGGTGTAGTGGAGGCGTATCCATTCGGCGCCGCTCTCATTGGCTAGGCGGTTGAGTAATTCACCCAACCGTCGCTCACCATATAGGTCGAGACCATAGTAGGTGGTGTCTTGTGCTATGACAATTAGTTCTTTAACTCCGCCAGCAACCATCTGTCGTGCTTCTGCGACGATATCCTCAATGGGGCGCGACTTGTGTTTGCCACGAATAAGCGGAATAGCGCAATAGGAACAGCTGCGGTTGCACCCTTCGGATATTTTCAAGTAAGCGTAATGACGCGGAGTGCTTTGCATACGCTCGGCCTCCAAACGGTCGTGAAACTCAGCCTTCAGTGTGCGCACGATCTCGTCCCACTGGTGAACGCCGTAGAAAGCGTCGATCTCGGGCAGTTCGGCTTTGAGCTCGTCGCGGTAACGTTCAACCAAACAGCCTACGGCAATGATTTTGCGTTCTTTGCGTCCGCGCTCCTTAACGTCGATTTGTTCAAGGAGCACGTTGACAGATTCCTGTTTGGCGTCGCCAATAAAGCCGCATGTGTTTACGATAATAACGTCGCAATCGTTGCGTTCACGATCAAAAAAAATATCAAATCCGGCTTTTCTGAGATGGCCTGCAAGATGTTCGGAATCGGCGGTATTCTTTGAACAGCCGAGAGTTATAATGTTGATTTTCATTGAGCAAAGATAGAGTCGACAAATTCCTCAGCGTTGAAGACCTGCAGATCGGTCATCTGCTCGCCGAGTCCAATATAGCGGACGGGAATCTTGAACTGGTCACTAATACCGATGATTACGCCGCCTTTGGCCGTACCGTCCAACTTAGTGAGGGCTAGAGCGTTGACCTCGGTAGCTGCGGTAAACTGTTTGGCCTGCTCTATGGCGTTCTGACCGGTGGAGGCGTCGAGTACAAGCAATACTTCGTGAGGAGCGTCGGGTATCAGCTTCTGCATCACTTTCTTGATTTTCGATAGCTCGTTCATCAAGCCAATTTTATTGTGGAGGCGGCCGGCGGTGTCAATCAGTACGACGTCGGTGTCTTTTGAGATGGCCGACTGCAGCGTGTCGTATGCTACCGATGCGGGGTCGGCGTTCATACCCTGCGACACGATGGGCACACCCACACGCTCCGACCAGATGGTTAGCTGGTCGACTGCGGCGGCGCGGAAAGTGTCGGAAGCGCCGAGCATTACGTTCTTTCCGGCCTGTTTGAACTGGTAGGCGAGCTTGCCTATAGTGGTTGTTTTGCCCACGCCGTTCACGCCGACAACGAGAATAACGTATGGCTTTTTGGGCAACGGCGAGTTGAAATCGGTGAATTCGTCCTCGTGGTGCTGGTTCAGTAGTTCGGCGATTTCGGCTTTCAGTATGCCGTTAAGTTCGGAAATACCAATATATTTGTCGCGTTTTACACGTTCTTGAATGTTGCCGATAATTTTGAGTGTTGTATCAACGCCCACGTCCGACGAGATAAGAGTCTCTTCGAGGTTGTCCAATACTTCGTCGTCGACGGTAGATTTTCCAAGTATTGATTTAGAGAGTCTTGACAGAAAACTTTGTTTGGTTTTGTCAAGTCCTTTATTAAGAGTTTCTTTCTTTTCTTTGCTGAAAATAGAAAACAGTCCCATAGCGTTGGTTATTGTATGATGCTTATATTCAAGCGTGTGAAATAATTTGCAAAGATAGAACTTTTTTTTTGAATAATTGTTAAATATTGAAAATATTTCTTTTAAGTATAGTTGAAGGCATAAAAAAACCCCGCTTCGCAGCGAGGTAAAACAAAAGCGTATGAAAAAAATTTCTTATTATTTTATTTCTTTTTCAGATATTCCTGGACGTTGTCAGAGGGGACGATTTCCTCTTTGAAGACGTAAGCGTTGGTCTTGGGTGAGCGGACCATACGTATAACCTTTGCGAAACTTTTACCTGTGCTAGTTTTCAGTGTAGCAACAACTTTCTTTGCCATAATCTAACTCCTCCTATTATTTGATTTCTTTATGAACGGTTACTTTCTTGAGGAAGGGGTTGTATTTCTTCAACTCCAAGCGCTCGGGGGTGTTCTTTTTATTCTTAGTCGTGACGTAACGCGACATACCCGGCACACCACTGGTCTTTTGCTCAGTGCATTCAAGTATAACTTGTACTCTTGCGTCTTTATTTTTCTTTGCCATTTCTTTTCGTTTTTGGAGTTGCAAAAGTACTACTATTTTTTGAATACGCAAGCACTTTTTTGTAAAATATTTTTAATGTAATGCTTTATAAGTTGAATATCAGTAAAATATATATCTATATTTCTTTGTAATTCCATTGCCTTTTTCCCTGTTATTTTGATTTAATACTCTCGTCTGTTTTCAAAATTCGAGTAAATATTTTTCTGTGTTTTGGATGCTTGGAATGGGTGAGGAAAATACTTTTACTGACAAAATGTCAGTATAAAATTTGCCAAAAAAGGCCAAAATCTGACAAAATGTCAGTTTGTTATGATTGGCATCATTGTTGCTCCTATAGATGGTGAATCGCGAGTCGAGAAGTTCGAAAGAAAAAAGGCTCTGGGTTCGAAAAAAATGAAAGTTTAACAATTAAAAAATAGGAGATTAAAACCATGTTAGTAGCAAGAAGAAACAATGATCTGATGAGCACAATGTTCAATGAACTTTTGGACTGGAACCGTTGGAACGGTCTGTGCAGCACTGAGGAGCACACGATGACTCCGAAGATGAACGTCAGCGAAAGCGAGAAAGATTACCGGCTGGAGGTTTGCATCCCTGGTATGAAGAAGGAAGACCTCAATCTGAGCGTCGATGCCGACAACAATCTTGTTATTGAGATGCAGCAGAAAGAGGAAAAGAAAGAGAACGACGAGAAACGTCACTTCCTGCGCAAGGAGTTCAGTACGATGCAGTTCAAGCAGATGCTGACCCTGCCCGAGAACGTTAAGAAAGACGGAATCAGCGCTAAGGTTGAGCACGGAATCCTGACTGTAACGCTGCCGAAGTTTACGACGGAAGAACAGAAGAAACTAGCCCAGACGATTACCATTGAATAAGCGAACAGATTATAAAAAGTAGAGAGTCGCGTGGGGCGCCCCGATCGGGATGCCCCACGCTTTTTTTTGTCTTCTTTTATGGCTGCAAGATGATTGTGGTTGATAAAAAAATTGGGTGTTGGTGTGTATAACTCAAGATTTATTCGTAAATTTGCATTACGTTTTATGGGCTCCTGTTTATAGGAATGATGAATAAATTATCGTGATATCAGTTATTTATGTATAATGGCAATGGATGAGAATGTTTCAAAACAATATATAGACCTTGAAAAGGTTCTGGCGGCAAAGGGTATTAAGGTGCCCAAGTTTGTGCTGCGATTTTTGAACCGTTTGCTTCACGTTGAGGAAATCAATGAGGGCGTATATCTGGCTCGCGACAAGGAGGGGGTGGATTTTGCGAAGGCTATTATGCAGTATCTTGATATTACGGTCGAACTGGTGCATCCCGAGCGTCTGCCGGTGGATGGGTCTCCGATAATCATCGCCAATCATCCGCTGGGTGGTCCTGACGGTATGGCGCTGATAGGTGCGGTGGGTGATTTGAGACGTGATATTCTGTTTCCTGTCAATGACTTCTTGATGTATCTGCAACCGTTGAAGCCTGTGTTTGTGCCAATCGACAAGGTTCACGGCAATCGTGGAACGGCGGCAGGACTGGAAGCGGCCTTCGCGGGTCAGAATGCGCTGCTGTACTTTCCTGCGGGTCTTTGCTCGCGACGAATCAAGGGCAAGATTGCCGACCTTGACTGGAAGCCGACGGTGGTGAAAAAGGCGGTACAGCACCAGCGAAACTTGATACCGGTATATATTGACGCCCGAAACAGAAGGCGGTTCTATACTATCGCTAACCTCCGCAAACGACTGGGTATCAAGTTTAACTTTGAGATGGCGTTGTTGCCTGGCGAGATGTTCGCACAGCGGGGCAAAACGTTCCGTATGACGGTAGGCAAGCCGATCCCGTATCAGACGTTTACCAGCGATGTGCCGGCAAAGGATTGGGCTGCGCGTCTGCACGATTATGTGTATAGGCTTGCCGATGATGAAAATGCTGTTTTTGAATAATTTGAAGTGAAAACGATATGGATAAAGATTTGAGTTATATTATTCCTCCTGTGCCTCGCGAGTTGATAAAGGCTGAACTTTCGAACAAGAATTTTCTGCGTCACACCAACTATGGCGGCAAGGATATTTATGTGACTACGGCGCATCTGTCGCCAAATATTATGCGTGAGATCGGTCGTCTGCGTGAGCTGTCGTTTGCCACCGAGGGCGGCGGAACGGGCAAGGAAGTGGATATCGATGAGTTTGACACTTTGCCTGAACCATACTGCTTTAAACAGTTGTTTGTGTGGGATGCTGAAAACGAGGCTATTGTTGGCGGCTACCGCTTTATTCACGGCAGCAATATGTTCAGGGCGGTTGACGGCTCTATCTATACTCCTACGGCTGAGTTGTTCCATTATACTGATGAGTTTATTGAGCAGTATCTTCCATATACTCTGGAACTTGGACGTTCGTTTGTGCAGCCGGAATATCAGCCGGGCAATAATCTGCGCAAGGGTATGTACTCGCTCGACAATCTGTGGGACGGTCTAGCTTCGATAGCTGTCGAGATTCCGGAAACGCATTATTATTTTGGTAAGATTACGATGTATCCGCAGATGGACCGCAAGGCTAAGGATATGATTCTCTATTTCTATCAAAAGCATTTCCCCGACAAGGATGGTCTTGTGTGGCCTAACGAACCTCTGACAATTGAGACGGACTATAATGAACTTCACGAGTTGTTTTGTGGACGTAACTATAAGGAGGACTATCAGATCCTGCTCAAGTCGGTGCGCGCATTGGGCTCCTATGTGCCGCCGCTGGTGAATGCCTATATGAACCTCTCGTCGACGATGCGGTCGTTCGGAACGGCTTACAACCACGATTTCGGTGAGACTGACGAGACGGGTATCCTTGTTGCGTTGCGCGATATCTATCCGGAGAAACGTGCCCGCTATTTCGAGTCGTATGATACGCGAAACAGACATTTCGAGCGTCGCAAATTATTTAAAATCAATATGCGCCTGTTGCCTTGGTGGAAGAATGGCGACAATGAGCAACAGAACGACGACCTGATGAGCCTGCGTGAGCATAAGATAGCACGCGACCGCTCCAAGGCGGATACTTTGAGTGTCCCGTCGCAAAGCCGCCGTGCACGTCGAGTGAAACGTCGCGAACAACGTCGCGTGAACAGAAAGAACAAGCGTAATAACTAATAGATATGGAAGTTAAGAGTGCGTCGTTTGTGGTCAGCAATTCGGATTACCGCAAGTGTCCGGATACGGGTAGGGCAGAGTATGCATTTATCGGCCGCTCCAATGTGGGCAAGTCGTCGCTAATCAATATGTTGACACGCAACAAGGGTCTGGCGAAGACAAGTGTGAAGCCTGGCAAAACGCAGCTGATAAACCACTTTATTATCAATAATGAGTGGTATTTGGTTGATTTGCCTGGATATGGCTATGCCCGCACATCGAAAACGTCACGTGCCTCGTGGCAGAAAATGATAACCGACTATCTTGTCAACCGCGAGTCGTTGGTGAACACTTTCGTGCTTATAGATTCTAGAATTCCTCCGCAGAAGATAGACCTTGATTTTATCTCATTTATGGGTCGCAACGGGTTGCCGTTGTCAATCATCTTCACGAAGGTTGACAAGCAGAAACAGGGCGAGACGGCACGCAATGTCAATGCGTTCAAGAATGCTCTGCTCGAGGAATGGGAGGAACTTCCAATGATGTTCCTCACCTCGTCGGTTTCGGGCACGGGACGCGACAAGGTGCTTGGTTTTATAGAACAATGCAACGCCTCACTCTCCAATTAACACCATTATAACCGTATAACAAATTAAACCAATTTAACCCTTTCGATCCTTTTCAACCTTTTTAACCCTTTCAACCCTAATATGAAATTTAAAATACTTATAACGATATTATTATTGATGCCTTTGGCGGGCCGCACACAGAACAATGCCGCTCTTGGCAGGGCTGTGAGCGAATTGGCTAAAGAGGATGCTATGAAACACGCGACGCTGTCGGTGAGTGTCTATAATCTGGACAAGAAGTCGTCGGTTTATTCGTACAATGCCCAGCGTGCTGTCATTCCGGCATCGCTGACCAAGTTGTTCACTACTGCTCTGGGTTTTGAGAAACTGGGCAGCAATTTCCGTTTCCGGACCAAACTGGCATACGCAGGGCAGATTGATAAAGGTGGCACGTTGCGTGGCGATTTGTACATTATCGGCGGCGGTGACCCGCTGCTGGGCTCTTACCGCTACCGACAGACGGTGCCCGACAGTATTTTTGCAGCTTGGCACAAGGCTGTGGTAGCTGCAGGCATCAAGGCTATTGACGGTCGAGTGTTCTATGATGCCTCGATATTCGACAACCACCCGCTCCACGACAACTGGCAGTGGGGTGATGTGGGCAACTACTACGGCAGCGGCGTCAGCGGACTGAATTTCCATGAGAATATGTTTTTCATCCATTTCACCCCTGGCGGCAAGATAGGCTATCCGGCTACAGTGTCGCGTATGGAACCGCGAGGGCTGAGCCTGCATATCATCAATGAGGTGACGACGGGAGCAGCACGCTCGGGCGACCAAGTGGTCGTATATGGCGAGCCGGGTTCGTCGATAAGGTCCTGTACCGGCACGGTGCCTATCGATGCCAAGAAGTTCTCGGTTAGAGCATCGATGCCCAAACCTGGTCAGGCCTGCGCCGATTTGTTTACGGTTTATCTGCGTTCACATAAGGTGTCGGTGTCGGGAGCGGCGTCGGAGTCGCTTAAAAAGCCTTCGAATTTGGTTAATCTGCTGGATTATACGTCGCCAACCTATTATGTTATTGCGCAGTATACAAATATGACATCGAACAACACTTATGCCGAAGCTATTCATCGCTATCTGGGCTATAAATTGTATGGACTGGGAAGCAACGCCAACGGCACCAAGGCTGTAAGCGACTATATTCAGCGTCTGCGACTCGAGGCATCTGGAGTGAGCCTCGAGGATGGCTGTGGATTGTCGGTGCGTAACCGTGTAACGGCTGATTTTGTTTGCCGCTTCCTGATGGAGGTTTCGAAGACTAACTACTTTAACGACTATCTTAAATCGCTCGCTTTGGCAGGTGAGAGTGGCACGGTGAAGAATATGCTTACGGGATTGCCTTCGAACGTTACGGTGAGGATGAAGACGGGGTCGATGACAGGTGTGCGTGCCTATGCGGGCTATATCACCAACGCCAAGGGTGAACGGCTGTGCTTCTCGGTTATCGCCAACGACTTTGACTGCAGCGGTAGCCAGATGCGCACCAAACTGGAAAAGATAATAATGAAGATTGCGACGATGGAATAGGGGCGAGGTAAACTTGCGTGATTATTTGAATAAGGTATTTTTATAAAACTTAAAAAATATATAATGAAATCTAAAATTAAAACTTTTTCAAGAAATGGCATAATGATGCTTTCTTTTCTTGTTCTAACTTGTTGCGTTTCTAATAAGAATGTTCATCACTATGATGTGGATCTTGTAAAGCCTAATATGGGTGCAATAACGACTCCTATTGTTATGGAATTGGATGATGTTTCAATGAATAAAATATGTGATACGGTTTCATTCGATATTAAAACGTCAACTGATAAATATGCTAATTATAGACAAGATCATCCCGTCCGGACGTATCCTCAAAACAATGTCGCTGATTTTTTGTCAATAGAAAAGCTACAAAAATATGAAAAGATTGCCTTGGATCAAACAATTATAAAACACAAATGTGATGTCCTGATTAATCTTAAATTTGATTTGTTTGTCAGTTCGGATAACACACATTTGAATGTTGTTGTTGTGGGATATCCTGCTAATTATAAAAAAATACGTACTGCTACTGAAAATGATGTCTGGATGCTAAATTTTATGGGACAAGGCATTTATGAAAAATATAACAATATTTCAATTGATACGTTGAAGTATAAATATTGAAATTGTTTACTTTCTGTGGGAAAGAGGGCTAGACATATTTGGACTCGCGAAGAGTGCTGCAGTTTGGCAAAAAAATACAAGTGTAGTTCTGATTTTAAGAAAATAGAACCTCGTGCGTATAAAGCCGCTCAGAAATATGGGTGGTTGAAAGACTATGTATGGTTTATTCCACACTATCACGCTATTAAATGGACATATGAAACGTGCTATTCTGAAGCACAAAAGTACTCTAGTCGGATTGATTTTGAAAATGGTAACGAAAGTGCATATAAGAGAGCTTTGAAGTCGGGTTGGCTTGACGATTATTCTTGGATGATTTTACAGCAAAAACCAAAAGGATACTGGGAAAACTTGGATAATGTAAAAGAAGAGGCTTCAAAGTATAAAAGCAGAGTTGAATTATATAGGAATAATCAAAAAGTATATGAAACGGCTCGTAAAAATGGATGGTTAAAGTTGTTGTATCCGTCAAAAAGTGACCCGTTGGCAAAAATAAGATGTGTTTATTCTTATGAATTCTTAGATTTTAATGCAGTATATGTGGGGCTTACTGTGGATAAAGAGAGAAGACATCTCCAACACAAGGGAGAATTTGGCTCCAAAATAAAGTCTGCTGTGCTTGATTTCGTACGAGATAAAAATATACCTGTTCCAGATCCGATATATTGGTTTGAAAATTGTACTATGGAAGAAAGTAAAATAAGAGAAAAAGAGGTGCTGGATATGTATATTGAAGATGGATGGAATATATTAAATAAGGCAAAGACGGGAATAAATCACAGTTCATTAGGGTCTTCAGAATATAAATGGACAAAAATAAGGTGCTATAATGAGGCTCTAAAATATTATACTAGAACAGGGTTTGCAAGAAAAGCATCTTCAGCATATGTAAAAGCAAAGAAAAGTGGTTGGATAGATGATTATTTTTGGTTAAAAGAGGATAATCATAAAAAATGGACTAGAAATACTTGTTATAAAGAGGCAAAGAAATATAGAACAAAGGGAGACTTCTGTTCGGGAAGTCATTCAGCATATCAAACTGCCAGTAAAAACAAATGGTTGGATGATTATTTCTGGTTTGTAAAAGTAAAACCTAAACATCCTCCTCGTAAGTGGTGGTACGATAGTTGTAAAGAAGAGGCTATGAAATATAAAACCAGAGGTGAGTTTGCTGTTAAATCGAAAGGTGCATATGATGTCTCAAGAAAGAATGGCTGGTTAGACGAATTTTACCCTGAGAAACATAAAAACCAGTTTTTTTAGTCAAGGCCAAGTGTTTTTATAAAACTAAGCATAAAAAAAGTGCAGTCGGAGACTGCTCTTTTTTTACTTAATCAGGAATGAGAACTTGTTGAAGTTCTTGAGGGCGATGCCGGTGCCTCGTGCCACAGCCCTAAGCGGGTCTTCAGCAATGTGGACTTTCAACTTGGTCTTCGAGGCAATGCGCTGGTCTAGTCCGCGCAGCAGTGAACCGCCGCCGGCCAGATAGATGCCGCTCTTGTAGATGTCGGCAGCCAGTTCGGGCGGTGTGTCGGCAAGGGTCTCGAGGATGGCGCTCTCAATACGTGCAATGGATTTGTCGAGGGCGTGAGCAATCTCCTTGTAGTTGACCAGAATGTTCTTGGGCAGACCGGTCAGCAGGTCTCGACCCAGCGTTTCGTAATCGTCTGGCGGATTCTCGAGTTCCGATACGGCCGAGCCGACCGAAATCTTCACCTTCTCGGCAGTACGGACGCCGATGACGATATTGTGCTGCTTACGCATATATTCTATAACGTTCTCGTTGAATTCGTCGCCGGCAACCTTGATGGACTTGTTGCAGACGATACCGCCAAGGGAGATGACGGCGATTTCGGCTGTACCACCTCCGATATCAACAATCATATTGCCGTAAGGTTCAAGGACGTCGATGCCGATACCGATGGCGGCAGCCATAGGCTCGTGAATCATACGTATCTCCTTGGCGCCGGCTTGCTCGGCCGATTCGCGCACGGCGCGCTCCTCGACATTGGTGATGCCCGAGGGGATGCAAATGACCATACGCAATGCCGGAGGCATAAATGAACGGCTGATGTTGGTCATTTTGATGAGCTCGCGGATGAGGTGCTGTGCCATCTCAAAGTCGGCGATGACACCGCCGCGCAGCGGACGTATGGTTTCGATGGTCTTGTTGTTCTTGCCGTCCATCTGTTGAGCGCGTTTTCCGACGGCCATAATCTTATTTGTGGTTTTGTCCAACGCCACAATTGACGGCTCGTCGATAACGACTTGGTCGTTGTAGATAACAATGGAGTTGGCTGTTCCCAAGTCCATTGCTAATTCCTTGTTAAATAATGAGAAAAGACCCATATTCGCTATAGTTTCTTAAATCTTGTTAATTCTTATTCTCTACCTAATACGGAAAAAAGCCTTTTTTGTTTCGTTTTAGAAAATTATTTTTGAGCTTTGAAATCTATTGTCTCTATAATTCCCCCTTTAGCTACTTCTAACTCCTGTAAAAACTTCAAATTAATGCTTGAAATGTCTTTTCCCGGTGATTACCATTGCCATTTTGTTGTTCTCGCAATAGTCGATAGAGTCTTGGTCGTGGATTGAACCGCCCGGATGTACAACGGCGGTGATGCCGGCATCGTGGGCAATCTCAACGCAGTCGGGGAAGGGGAAGAAGGCATCGCTGGCCATTACTGCACCATTGAGGTCGAAGCCAAACGACTGGGCTTTGGCAATTGCCTGGCGCAGAGCGTCAACGCGGCTGGTTTGACCTGTGCCGCTGGCAAGAAGCTGTCCGTTCTTGGCAAGCACGATGGCGTTGCTCTTGGTGTGCTTGACGAGTATGGTTGCAAAGGCGAGGTCGGCAGCAATCTGAGCGGTGACGGGGGTCGATGTGACGCTGGTCATAAGTTCTTCGACTTTGGGTACAACATTGTCGCGGTCCTGTGCCAGAACGCCGTTCAGCACGTTGCGGAACATAACATCCTGCATCTTGAAATTTTTGCGTTTCAGGATGATGCGGTTCTTCTTGCCTTTCAGTATTTCAAGGGCGTCGGCGTCATAGTCGGGGGCAATGCAGACTTCGAAGAAAATCTTGTGCATCTCCTCGGCCACCTCTTTGGTCACCTTGCGGTTGGTGATAAGTATGCCGCCAAAGGCGCTTACAGGGTCGCCGGCAAGGGCGTCTTTCCAAGCGTCAAGCAGGTTCTCGCGGCAGGCCATTCCACAGGCGTTGTTGTGTTTAAGGATAGCGAAAGCGGTCTGCTCAACGTCGTCGATAAGGCAGCAGGCGGCGTCAATGTCGCCGAGGTTGTTATAAGAAATCTCCTTGCCGTTGAGTTTGTCAAAGCAGGCGTCAAGATCGCCATAGAATATGCCCTTCTGGTGGGGGTTCTCACCATAGCGCAACACTGTTGCCTGGTTGTAACTCTGGCGGAAAGCGTCGATATGTTCAGTCTTGTTGAAATGGTTGAAGATAGCGCTGTCATAGTGGCTGCTGACGGCAAAGGCATATGCTGCAAAGCGGTGGCGGTCCTCAAGGGTAAGGCCGCCGTCCTGCTCGGTGTAGAGTTTGAGGAATTCGGCATAGTGGTCGACCGAGGGAACGATGACGACATCCTTGTAGTTCTTGGCGGCGGCGCGAATCAGTGAGATACCTCCGATATCGATTTTCTCAATGATGTCCTGCTCTTCGGCACCGCTGGCAACGGTCTGCTCGAAGGGATAGAGGTCGACAATAACGAGGTCGATCTCGGGAATCTCGTATTCGCTCAGTTGCTCACCGTCGGAGAACATATCGCGACGACTAAGGATGCCGCCGAATACTTTGGGGTGCAGCGTCTTGACACGACCGCCGAGGATTGAGGGATAGCCAGTTAGCGACTCCACAGTAACGGCCTCTATGCCTAAATCTTTAATGAATTTGTATGTGCCGCCTGTCGAATAGATTGTTACGCCCTTTGCGTCAAGGGCGCGCACGATGTCCTCCAAGCCGTCTTTATAGAAGACTGAGACGAGGGCTGATTTTATGCTTTTGGTTTCCATTATAATTGTTTTTATTAGTTTCTAAGTACTGCAAAATATTGACAATACACCAGTTAAGAGGTGCATTGCACAATCGTCACAAACTGCAAAGATACGATTTATTTGCTGATATCCTAAAAAAACTTTTTTTATCTTATAACTTTTGTGAATACGGGAGCCTGGCCATTTATGAAGGTGACATATACCTGCATCTCGCCGGCGGGGGGCAAGTCAGGTTTTTTATCACCCTTTGCGAACTCTGGCATCTCACGGGGAAGATCGCGGGCGGTAAAGAGATACTCGGTGCCGTCGGTGATGGTGCGCGAGGCGACAGAAATGGCCTCGGCATTAAGCATTGGGTATCCGTCGACGGCGGCATTAAAGATGGCTGCCTCGTCTTCGTCAACGGGGTGCTGCTCGGGGAATTCGGCGGGAGCGGTGTATTCGCCATCGATGAAACCGTTTGCAATCAAAAACTGCTCTACCTCTTTGGGCATAGCCTCCAGGCGGACGGCGCGCACACCATAGCCTTCAAGCACTTTGGCATTTGGTTGGGCGGTGGTCAAATCCTTCACGCTTGACTCCAAGCCACCGCTACCGAAAGTGCAGAACGGCACAATGGTCTTTCCGCTCAAATCGTTGTTGGCCAAAAATGTGGCGATTGGAGGAGCGTAGGTGCCGAACCAAACAGGATAGCCGATGAAAATGACATCGTACTTCGATAGGTCGGCTTTCACTGGTTCAATGTCGATAACAGTGCCCGCCTCGCGTTCCTTCTTGCAACGTTCGATGCAGGCAATGAAATTGGTGTCGTATGGGTCAACGCATACAATTTCCTCTATGTCGGCACCTAGACGGTTGGCAAACTCCTCAGCAACCATCTTGGTGTTGCCGGTCAATGAATAGTAAAGCACTAATGTCTTGGTTTCCTCTTTCTTTGGACCGCAGCAAGCGGCAGTTATAGCCGCAATAGCAACGGCCAATATTAGTTTTATTGTTTTCATAGATTTTATATTTTGTCCTATTTAACTTCCTTATTTAACTTCCCTTTTAACTCCCATTTTAACTCCCACTTAATTAATCAATCAATCAATCAATCAGTCTCCGAATTCTATGCCGACTCCTTTAGCGGTATGCACCAGACGGCTGTCGGGGGCGATAAGGTTTTGCTCGCGTACAGCCTCTTCCAGCGATACGCCTACGATGTCGGGGTGATGGTAGGCTACCATCTGTCCAAAGCGTCCTTCCAGCACAAACTCCATTGCCCTTACGCCAAATTCCGTAGCCAGTACTCGGTCGAAAGCAATTGGGGTGCCGCCACGCTGCAGGTGACCAAGGATGGTATAGCGGATGTCGTGCTCCACGCCTGCCGCCTTGAGGTCTGCAGCCAGTTGCTCGCCGATGCCGCCAAGTTTCACGTGCTGGTAACCCACTTCGCCTGTCTCGGTGCCTGTCACCGAGCCGCCTTTGGGCATCGCGCCTTCGGCAACAACGATAATGCAGTAGCCGCGACGCTTGTTGTAGCGCTGTTCAATCTTGGCTTTGACTTTCTCTATGTCGTAGGGTATTTCCGGAATCAAGCAGATGTCGGCGCCGCCGGCGATGGCGCTGTGAAGGGCTATCCATCCGGCATCACGACCCATAACTTCCATGATAAACACACGGTTATGGCTTGCTGCGGTAGTCACCAACTTGTCGATGGCATCGGTGCAAATCTGTACAGCGGTCTGGAAACCAAAGGTGTAGTCGGTCATCGAAAGGTCGTTGTCGATGGTCTTCGGCACACCAACTATGTTCAACCCCTTGTTGTAGAGACCCAGCGAGATGCGCTGGCTCCCGTCGCCGCCGATGTTGATAACTGCATCAATGCCAAGATACTGCAGTTTGCGCAGCATTTCGTCGCTGCGGTCAACTGTCGTCCAACTTCCGTCGTTGTTTTTCACCGGCCATGCAAAGGGACCGCCCTTGTTGGTTGTACCTATGATTGTACCGCCTTGTATCTGAAGGCCTTCTACGCGTTTTTCGTCCAAAATCTCTATCTCCGTCGGCTCGCGCAGCACGCCGTTGAACGACTCAATGCAGCCTACCACTTCCCAGTCTTTCTCCTGAGATGCACGTTTCACGATGCCGCGAATTACAGCGTTCAATCCCGGACAGTCGCCTCCTCCCGTGAGGACCATTACTCTTTTCAATGCCATAATATGATGCTGTTTTTATTGTTATCTGATTTATAGTTAAGGAAATAGACGCTTGTCGCCATTTTTCTTGCAATTTACAAAAGTAGGTTTTTCTTGTGAAATAAACAAGAAAAAGTACTAAAAAACTTTTTCTTGCGTTAATAATATACCTTATCAACCTTTTTAACCATTTTATCCTCAAACATTATGTACGGCAATTTCACCTACAACAACCCCACCAAACTTTATTTTGGCGAAGAATCGCTCGACCGTCTCCACGACGAGCTCAAGAATTATGGTCCAACCGTCCTCCTCACCTATGGTGGTGGAAGTATCAAAAAGAATGGCATCTATGACGCTGTGTGCGAGATACTTCATTCGGAGGGCAAACGTATAGTGGAATTGTCGGGCGTTATGCCCAACCCCACCTACGAGAAGGTGCTGGAAGGCTGTCAGAGTGTGCGCGACAACAATGTCGACCTCATCCTTGCCGTCGGCGGAGGCTCTACCATCGACTATGCCAAGGGCGTGTCGGCTTCGGCCTACTGCGAAGAGGATGCATGGCAGAAATACTGGGTCAATCAGGGCAATCCTGACTGCAAGATTGTGCCCGTTGGCGCCATCCTCACGATGGTGGGCACCGGCTCCGAGATGAACGGTGGCAGCGTCATCACAAACCGCAAGGCGGGTTTTAAACTGGGCAAAGTCTTCGGTCCCAGCCTCTATCCGCGTTTCGCAGTCCTCAACCCACGTTACACAATGACCGTGCCACAGTACCAGATGGTGGCGGGATTTTTCGACATTATGAGCCACCTGATGGAGCAGTATTTCGCTGGAACTGCCGACTGTACCACCGACTACATCAACGAGGGCCTTATGCGTTCGCTTATCCACAGCAGCCGCATAGCCGCCCAGAATCCTCAAGACTATGAGGCACGAGCCAATATTATGTGGACAGCAACTTGGGCACTCAACACTCTGCTTAAATGCGGCAAGGGTGGCGACTGGGAGGTGCACCAGATAGGTCACGCCATCGGCCTTGTCACCGATGCCACGCACGGAATGACTTTGGCCTCTGTGTCGCTGCCTTACTACCACCACGTAATGCACGACGGACTCCACCAGTTTGTCCGCTTCGCCAAAAATGTATGGAATGTCCGTCCAGATGGCAAGAGCGACGAACAGGTTGCCACCGAAGGCCTCAAGTGCCTTGAACAGTGGATGCACGAAATCGGTGTGGTGACCCACTCGCGTGAGCTGGGCGTCACCGAGCAGAACATCGAGGCCGTCGCCGACGCCGTCCTCATCCTGCCCGTCGGCTACCGCACCCTCACCCGCAACGAGGTGATCGAAATCCTCCGCGAAAGCCTATAACACCTATTGTCGCAAAATCAATACCAACCCGAGATCAACTCTAGGTCAACTCTAGGTCAACTCTAGGTCAAATAAACCTCTAATTTCCCTTATGAACCTCAAACCGTTACCCCTGCTCATTCTTACTTGTTGCATTGTCTTTGTTGGATGCAACAGGCCTCTCGGCATAAATAATGCATCGTCGTTGCTTCCAAACACCAAGCAGGCTGATTGGGCCGATGTCGTCATTGGGGTTAACCTCGTTCATCCCTGCGGCGCGGATATGGAGTATAACATCTCTAGAGAAACTGACGACTCCATATTCATTACCTCCGATTGTCTGTACTATAATGCTTATGCCTCTGGCAAGCGCTTCGAGGCTCCACTGCTGACTATGTTCGAGGAATCAAAGGAAAATCTTACCGTTCAGCTGGATATTGTGAACAATAATGACACTCCTTTGGATATTGAGGAAATAAGGATCGATGTGGACAAAAGTACTCCCGACAGCACTCCACGCATCTTTGTGTGCACAGAGTACAATTGCAGCAACACAATAACCTTCATCAACGACAGCTGGTACAACTGGAAAGGATTCACTTTCCATTACACCATTCTCCGTAAAGGTGAGAAGTTTGATGGCAATTACCGGTATCACAGTCATATAAATTATTTTGAAGAATCCAAACGATTCAACCTTCTCCCGGAACTGATGAAGTTGGGATATGACTACCGCAATGCCTGCAAGCAGCTGGATAGTTTTAATGAATATTTGAACTACAATCCCCGCGATTGTCAACGTATGATTGATAAAGGTCATAACTTCTACGATGAATATGATGAGAATCAATACTACACAATGTGCTGCAATAAGGATTTCTCTCAATCTGACACTTTAGATAGGATTTTCTACCCATTTGAAGTTACCCAAGAAGTATATATAGAGGATGGCGATACTTCAATTAGCCCATTTTTCGAAGGTCGGGCGGAACTCTATGGACGGCTTGAATTTGACAACAGCGATTTCTCTGTTGACTTCAAAGCGCAAATCAGTCTCTTTCATTATTGTGGCGGCGCCGGTGTAGGAGAAGATGACCGATTCCACGTGGCTCTTCACGCAAACGACTCCAACTACCAACTCCGTTATCCTTTCACTACAGTCGTTGAACCCTACGGCACCGAGATGCTTACCTTGATTATCAGTGTACCTCAGGCTTCATACCATAACTTGCGCTTTGTTTTTCCTAATGGAAACGATAAGACAATACGTAGCAAAGATATATTCATACATAGTATTAATCCTCGGCATTATATAATTGATTGCAGACAATGAAAGAACTAAAAGTATTTTTGGGCGGTGGAGTGGCTCTTCTCCACGGAAGCGATGATAAATCGGACAGCTATAACAAAGGCTATAAGCCTGAAGTGGTCGCCCCGGTAGTGGCAGATCTCAATGCACGCGACCATAAACGATACAACATCACGGTAAAAGACTTTGCCGATCTGGCACGCCACGTTGTCAAAGGCGGTCAGCAGGAGGCGTCGTACAATCGCTACATACGTCATTCCGATGTGGCTATGTTTATTGCTGACGGTGATGTTGGCCCTTACACCATTGGCGAGATTGATGTTGCTGTCACAACTTCAAATCGCTCTCTGTTTCAAAAACCCCGTGTATATATTTATGGCCGTAACATACCTGACGACAGCCCGTTGCTGAAATATTTGAATGATGAAAAATACAAAATATACTACGTCAAGTTTGAGGACAAGCGACAACTGTCTGAAAAAATAAAATTCGATTTGATTGATTGTGAGGCCAACAGCGCAAAACAACATAGAATAAAGCGTTTGCTGAACCTGTCGTTCCTCTTTCTGGCTATAATAGGACTTTCTATTTTCTCTTTTAACAGGCAGTCGTCAAAGGATTCTGATGTCGACTGCACGGCACAGCTTTACTTGATGCGCTACAAAGATGTCGATGTTATGACCGATGGAATGGCTTTCGACAAAGGATTGCTCCAGTCATTCCAATATGAAGATTCTGTCGTTGGTGAGGCCGACAGATTGGTGTTCCCGCTGTTCTCCGCTAGCGATTCGGCTATTAGCACCGTACCTCCATATTTCCGACTTAAACTGCACAACAAGCAGCGCAATACATTGGTATTAGTTGAAGCAACCCTTGAAATAGAGGAGTTCTCAAGTGACTCTACCTATTCCAACCAACGTTTCAATGTCACTGGGAACAAGGCTGATGAGGTGGACGACATATATGTGGACGAGAAAACCGACAAGGCCTTGCTTAAAAGTTTTCGCCAAAGTGTAGCCTATGGTGAAGTCGACGACAGATATTTCTTCACTACCCACTCTCCCATAAACAGCTCTTTCCGTATGCGCGCCCGCATAAAGACTCATAACGGAAAATACATATACTCAAACTATATTTATCTCAAGTATGTCGCTCAATAATAGATATTCGAAGTGCCAGTATCGCCTCGCTCTGCTGACGTTTATCTTATTGGTCTTATCGCTTCTGTGTTCGGCGTGCAACAATAACAACGCCTCGCATAGTCCACTTGGAACCGAGGTGGAGAATTTCGTGTCCTTGTTCAAGTATGACGACAGCACCGACGTTCCTCTTTATTTGAATGTTGAGAAACAATTTGAAGATTTTCTTGAAGCGGAAGTACAGTACGATGACTTTATGGGGTTTAAAGTTGTGGGAGAAGACGAAAAAACAATACGAATCGATGTTGACAACAAATACTATGATTTATATACATCCGCAGGGAGGTTCAAAGCTCCTGCAACGGTATGGTTTGAATATCCCTATGCTGAGAATCTAAATCTTCAGATTGATATAGTCAACAACAAACCATTTCCTCTGGACATCGAAGACCTTATAGTTGTAGTGGAGAGAAGTGAGCCAGACACCATTCCCTTTGTATACATTTGCACAGAGGAAGAAAAATCAGGTACAATCAGTTTTTATAATGGCAGTTGGTTCAACTGGGGCGGATTCACATTCGATTATTCGATTCTGAAAAAAGGAGAACGATTCAACGGGAAATATAAATCCACACGCCATATTGATTTTTTTGAGCGAGATTCTGTCATTAATCTTGTTCCCGAACTGATAGGGATGGGATATGACTTCAAAAGAATCTGCCAACTTGTTTCGAAGCTAGATGGGGTGCCGTTTGACGCCAAAGCATTTAATAAGGTGTGTGACCCTGAATTTGACTTCCGTATTCCTGATAACGTGGTGGATGCAGAGGGAGAACATTGGGACTATGTAAGTGACTATAAGGATATTTTGCTATGCGGAATAGGAAGCGTTGTAAAATCAAAAAAGGAAGCGATGAATCTGTTTTTCCCGTTCGAAACAGATTTCGGGGATACTGAAACTTCTGACCAACAAAGCGAGAGAGATGAATTTTCATTGCGGTTGGAATTAAGTTGTATGACCGCGTATGCTACACTTTATGGAAAAATAACATTTGACAATACAAACTATTCGGTTGACTTTATAGCACGTGTTTCTTTGAAAGGTGTGTGTGGACGCGGTGCTGGAGGATGGGAGAATGAGAAGTTTGATATTATGCTTCAAGGAAACAACAGTGATTATCATCTCAGGTTGCCGTACACCACGGTTATAGCTCCCAACGCTACGGAAATGGTGAAACTTGCCGTGAAAGCACCCATTTCCTCGAACCATAAAATGTACATATTCCTGAATAATGGAAATGATTTGAATATCCGTAGCAAGGATATTTTGTTGCATTATATGTTGCCTCCTCAAAATGAGTGAGTTTTATGCAATCTGATAAATATGTTTTTGCTGTTTTGTAAAAAAATGCTATTTTTGAACTTTTGTAAATGAATTGTTTTAGAACCGATTTTTGCTGTAATGCGCTGTCAAAGCGAGGATTATTTCAAAAGAAGGTTCGTTGATGATATATTGCTAAAATATGAAAATAGAGTTTTTAGGAGCTGCACGCGAGGTGACGGGAAGCAAACACCTCATCACCACTAAGAGCGGATTGAAAATCCTGCTCGACTGCGGTATGTATCAGGGCAAGGGCCTCGAGACCGACGCTATGAACCGCGACTTGGGTTTCGACCCCAAGGAGATTGATTACCTCATCCTCTCGCACGCCCATATTGACCATTCGGGATTGATTCCTTATATCTACAAGCTGGGCTTTAACGGCGTCATCGTTTGCACGCCAGCCACACGCGATCTGTGTGCCATTATGCTTGCCGATGCCGGTCGCATTCAGGAGTCGGATACGCACACCTTCAACAAGAAGCGTGCCGCCCAGGGGCTGCCGCCCGTTGAGCCTATCTATACCGAGGCTGACGCACAGGCCTGTATGGGCAGTTTCATAAGTGTGCCATACCATAAGAAGTTCAACATCGAGGGTGAGGTGACGGTCGAGTTTTTCGACGCCGGCCATATCCTCGGCAGCGCCTGCGTGTATCTGGAAATCAAGGAGGGCCGCCGCCTTATCCGTCTTGGTTTTACTGGCGATGTGGGCCGCTACGACAAGCATATCCTAAAGGACCCCGAGCCGTTCCCGCAAGTCGACTATCTGCTGATGGAATCGACCTATGGCGACCGTCTGCACACCACGCTCGATACCGCCGAACAGGACCTGCTGATGGCTACGCTTGACACCTGCACCAAAAAGAAAGGCAAGCTCATCATTCCTTCGTTCGCCATCGGTCGTGCGCAGGAAATCATCTATGCCCTTGACCGTCTGCGCAGCAAAGGTCTGCTGCCCGACATCGATGTGTTTGTCGACAGCCCGCTGAGCGTCAACGCCACCAACATTATGCGTATGCATACCGAGTGTTTCAACGACAATATCGTGGCCTATATGAAGGAAAATCCCGACCCGTTTGGCTTCGACCGTCTGCAGTATATTCAGTCGGTGGAGGCTTCAAAGGCGTTGAATGTCCGTCACAAACCCTGTATCATCATCTCTGCGTCGGGAATGATGGAGGCTGGCCGCGTAAAGCACCATCTTGCCAACAATATCGACAATCCGTCGACGACCATCCTCTGTGTAGGATACTGCGAGCCGTCGACGCTGGGTGCCAAGATTATGCGTGGCGACAAGACGGTGTCGATATTCGGTCGCCCGTATGAGGTCCGCGCTGATTTGCGCAGCATCGAGTCTCTCTCCGGCCACGGTGACTACGAGGAACTTATCAAATACATCTCCTGTCAGGAGAAACGCCGCATCAAGAAAATATTCCTTGTCCACGGCGAATCCGAGACGCAGGAACATTTTAAGGAAACCCTCAACAAACGTGGTTACAAACGCGTCGAAATTGCCGACTTCCGCGAAGCAGTGGAGATTTGATATTATGACGAAAACGAAGACGAAAACGAAAACTACCCCATTACACCTAAAACCCTTTAACCTTTTAACCTTTAAAACCCTCAACTCCCAATGCTAACATTTATATTTTCAATCATCCTTCTTTTGCTTGGATATTTTCTCTACTCCAAGTTTGTCGAGCGGCTTCTGGGTGTCGACCCCAACCGCACCACCCCCGCTGTCGCTCATCCCGACGGAGTGGATTATGTGCCAATGAAACCTTGGCGCATCTTTCTGATTCAGTTCCTTAACATAGCGGGCGTAGGTCCTATCTGCGGAGCCATTATGGGCGCCCAGTTCGGTACGGCGTCGTTCCTGTGGATTGTCTTTGGCTGTATCCTTGCCGGTGCAGTGCACGACTTCATTGCAGGATTCGTCTCCATACGTATGGATGGCGCCTCGCTGCCCGAGATTCACGGCCGTTTCCTCGGCAATGGTATGAAGCAGTTTATGCGTGGCTTTACGGTGCTGCTGATGATTCTTGTGGGTGCGGTGTTTGTAAACACTCCTGCGGTGCTGCTCAACCAGAACTTTACCCCTGATTGGAACATATTCATCTGGGTGATAATTATCTTCGCCTATTACCTCATTGCAACGCTGCTGCCTATCGACAAACTGATTGGTAAGATTTATCCCATATTCGGATTTCTTCTATTGGGAATGGCTGTGGCTATTCTTGTGGCGTTTATCGTCTATCAGGTGCCTATCCCGGAAGTTTGGGAGCGCCTTGATAACCAGCATCCAGCCGCTGCTACCAACCCGATATTCCCAATGATGTTCATCTCGATTGCCTGTGGTGCAATCAGCGGTTTCCACGCCACGCAGTCGCCTCTTATGGCGCGCTGTATGGTCAACGAGAAACAGGCTCGTCCTATATTCTACGGTGCTATGATCACCGAAGGCGTTGTGGCTCTTATCTGGGCTGCCGCTGCTACCTATTTCTTCCACGACAAGGCTGACCTTTGCGTCGGCAAAAGTGGCAACGATATGGTGGGCGTGATAGCCAATGAGTGGTTCCCCAAGGTGATTGCCGTCATTTGCATTCTTGGTGTCATCAGCGCTGCCGTCACCAGCGGCGATACCGCTCTGCGTTCGGCTCGACTCATTGTAGCTGACTTTATGCATGTTGACCAGAAACCAGTCAAGAACCGCCTGCTGGTGGCTCTGCCGGTCTTCCTGCTTGCCGCAGGTTTGCTTGTCTTCTCGCTGCTTGATGCTGGTGGATTCCAAGTCATCTGGCGTTACTTTTCGTGGGCTAACCAGGTGCTGGCTATGGTCACCCTGTGGGCCATCACGGTATTCCTCGCTCAGCTCAAACGCGGCGCGTGGTACATTATAACCCTTGTTCCGGCGTTGCTTATGACTATGGTTACGGTTAGCTTCATTTTTGTCGCACAGAAAGAGGGCTTCGGCAGCTTCATCCCCCGCACCTACGGTTACATAATCGCTGCCGCCATCACCCTCGCCATCTATTTCATCTTCGTCCGCTGGCAGATGAAAAACCGCAAAGAAACAAAAAAAGAATAATTGCACAATAATAATAAAATATTATCGTTATCATCGAATAAAAACAAATCAATAGGATAAAATGAAGAGAATAATCCTCCTTTCGCTCGCCTTCCTGATGGTTGGCAGTGCCTTTGCAGGCAACAAACCACGCAAGAATTCACGCACAGAAATGGGCATCAATGGCAATGCTCTATATGTAATTGAATATACATATAATATGTTTGGCGGCAAGAACGGCGGCCGTCAGCTGGTGTGCGTCGACTCTATAACCTTCGACAAACGCGGCAACTTTGCCGACAAAATCCGTCGCACTCAGGGCGACTATACCTATTTCTCATATTATTTCGACGTCAACGGCTATGCGCTGGGATGGAACGAATACAACAAGGCTAACCAGCTGACCGGCCGCACGGCATATCTCAACGACAAGAACGGCAACCGTGTGGAACGCACAGTCTATATGAAGGAGCGTATGTCGAAAAAGGAGACCAGCAAGTATGAGAACAACCGTTTAGTGGAAGAACAGAGCTATGGCACTGACGGCCAGATGACCGAACGCCGAGTGTATAAGTACGACAATATGGGCAACAACACCGAGCTGGAGTTCTACAACCCCGACGGCGACCTGATGCAGCGCTACCTATACAAATACGACAATCGCGGCAACCGCATCGAATGGCGTTTCTACGATGCCGACGAATTCCTTGTTGCCCTGACGACCTACTACTATGACGACCACGACAATGTTATAGAGGTCAGCTCGTTCAACTACGACGAGCACCTGAACTGGAAGCACAGCTACGTCTATGAATATGACGAGGACGACAACTGGGTGCGCCAGACCATCTACCGCAACAACAACCCTTATCAGGTTATTGAGCGCGAAATCGCCTTTCCAGCAGATTGATCTTTGTAGCAGAAAAGAATCAGGCAAATCCAATACAAATTCTACCCAAGCTGTAGCCAGGTTCAAACAAGCGCTTTGTACGTGGCTACAGTTTGGTTCGTATACAAAACCCAGTGAAAACATACAATAGGTACAATGTATCATCATCTAAAATATGCACTTGAAAAGAACACAAGACGCATCGTAAACATAGACGACGTTGACAATGGTTTGCTGTGTAATTGTATTTGCCCGCATTGCAAACAGAAGCTGGTCGCGAAGAACGACGGTTTAAAACGGGAACATCACTTTGCGCATTATTCTGGAATAGAGTGTAAGGGAGCCCGTATGTCTACGTTGCACTTACTGGCTCAACAAATAATTGAGGAGAAAAAAGAGATAATGCTTCCTGATTACCAAGGGGAATACTATGAGAAAGAAACAAAACGTGTTAAATTTGATGATGTCTGGCTTGAAAAAACAGTCAAAGATTTGCGCCCTGATTGTATTTGCATAAAAAGGGATAATAAAGGCGAGGAACATAAACTCTGGGTGGAAATACTAGTCACTCACGAAGTAGATGATGCAAAACAAAAAATGATACAGGCACTTAAAGTTGCTTGTGTTGAGATAGACTTGTCGGATATGATTGACACAGACTATTCCGTAGAAAGTGTTAAGCATCGACTTTTGAATGAAAAGGAAAACAAGAGATGGATTAATTGCCCTCAATATGACGAACAGAATGCTAAATTGAAAGCCGAGTATGAAAAGGAAGAATCCAAGCGTCTGCAACGGGAAAAAGAAAGGTGGGAGAAAGCGGAAGTTGAGCAACGACAGAAAGAGGCAGCTCGTCAAGTTTATGATGAATATTTAAAAGAAAAATCAATAGAATGGTACAAGAGCGGGCGTCAGGAGACAGCACAACTTCTTATTGACGAAATAAATAAAGAGCCATTCTGTCAATATTATTATAATGAAAGCCGAACACAAAACATAATATTTCACACATTATTGCCACGCGGAGATTTTCTTTACTACATTGAAAATTCAGCAAAAAACGAAGTAGGATTACGGTTGTTTTACACATTACTGCATTACTACTATGACTTCACGACAAAATCTGATTTCAGTATTTTAAAACATCAGTTACAGCAATTTCAGTACAGTAGGGCTTCGCTTTCCAGAGAGCAGAAAATACACTTAGAACAATTAGTTTCATTACGTATTATTTACCTTTTGGAAAAATCGAGAAATCGCGAAATGTATATTGAAAAAATATACAAGGATATTATAAAGAAGTACATTTTAAAAGCTTATATTCGTAATGAAGTGCTTATGATCAGTTCAGTTTTTTGCCACCATATTTTAGGATCTGATGCACAATCATTCGGAGAACTGACCAATGAAATTATACAAAAACATCCTTATCTAACAAGGAGTTATTTGGCTATTGTCAACAAAGAAAAGTTTAAAAAAGGATATTACTTAGAAGGGCAAAATATGCTGGACGTTTTGGAAAGTTTTGTTGCTGAAAACAAGCCAGAGTCAAATGAAACAGTTGATCGTATACTAAGAGTTTGTTATAGCTATGCTTTCAAATCTGATTCAATATATTATTTCCCAGTATCTACAGTTTCAAAGAACTCTCCCTCAGAATCCTCACAACTACATTTTACTTACCAGCAACCTGGTGAGGATTTGAAAAACGAGAAGGGTTGGAGAGAATTAAATGAATGGTACAAGAATTCTAACTAAAAGCTCAGCGATTGGTACAGTGTTGAATACCATTGGATATAATTCTCCAGTTTTTTATTCCTCAAAACAATTCGCGTTTAATGACAACTGCTGTTGGCGTCAGTCGGCGATAGATGCTATATATACAGTTTGTTGTGTGGTGGGGCGGGGCGGATATACGGCCGTCATCTATAGATGTCAGATTTTCGTCTTCATATTTCCCGTTGTTTGCAGGCAAGAATGCCTGCGCTACACGAATGTTGCGATTCAATCTCGCGGGGCGAAAGGCAATAGAATATAGGAAATGACGTTATAACGAACTGAAATAACAATATATTTATATGAAGAAAATTATCATTATAGATGGCGGGCCGCGGAGGAATTTCAATACGGCTGCGATGTTACAGAAATTCGCTGAAGGGGCAAGCTCGGTCAGCGACCAGATTGAAGTGAAGACGGTACGCCTTTATGACTTTGACTACAAGGGTTGTATGTCGTGTATGGCTTGCAAAATTAAGGGAAAGGCTTCGAATGTGTGCCGCTTCAAAGATGCGCTGACGCCGGTTTTGGAAAATATAGCGCAAGCCGACGGCCTGGTGCTGGGCTCGCCTATCTATTTCGGCGATGTGACTGGCCAGATGCGCACCTTCTTGGAACGACTGGCGTTCCCGTGGCTTTCGTATAACGACTACAGCCTTACGGCGCCGAAGCGGATACCTGTTGTGCTGATGGAAACAATGAACGGCTTGCCCGAGCGGAACAACAGCAACGGTTACGGCTCGATGGAACATTGCATAGCCGGCGCCCTCGGACAACCTACGCACGTGAATGCCTACAACACCTATCAGGTGAAGGACTACAGCCACTTCGAGCTTGGCGGCTTCTCGGAAGAGGCCAAACGCCAATACCGCGACGAACACTGGGAAGAAGATCTGCAGCGGGCCTTCGAGGCAGGAAAGAAGATGGGAGAGGAATTAATAATTAAGAATTAAGAGAGAGGGACAAGGAAATAACGACAAAATAATTAAATCAATGAAAAAGACGATACGTTCATTCGTTTCTGCTGCGGTGCTGCTGGCTTTGCTGGCTGGCTGTGCAGACGGTAATCAGAATCAAACCAACGAAAAACAGGAAACGGCTATGAGTGGCGAATTGAAAGCATTTGATGTGCAGAAGGATTTTGCCGACAACGGCTTCACCTTCTTCACAAAGAACCTCGTCCTCTGCTGCGGCGACAGCATGGAGAACAACGCGATGACCATCGGCTGGGGCGGCATCGGCAACTACCTCGGGCACGACCGTCCAGCGGTGACGGTGTATGTGGCGCCGGCGCGCTACACCTACGAGTTTATGGAGCGCCACCAGCGCTTCACCATTATGGAGTTCGACGACCCGGCCATCTGGCAGTATATGGGCAAGGTTAGCGGACGCGACACCAACAAGGCTGAAGCACTCGGCCTTCACGTGGCCTATACCGAGCACGGCACGCCCTACTACGAGGAGGCCAAGACGGTCATAGAATGTGAGACGATGACCGCCTGGCACCAGACGGAGCAGGACTTCCGCAACGCTACGCCCAAGGAGTGGTACGACGGCTTTGAGGCCGGCATCCACACCGTCTACATCGGCGAGGTGATAGGCGCCTGGAAGAGATAGGAGATGGAGATCACGACCCTCGTGGAAACTGATGACCGCACGGCGTTGCGCAGCTGGATGGAGAAGAACCATCAGACGGAGCGCGAGGTGTGGGTAGCCACCTATCGCGGACGGCAGCCGATGGAGGATGCGCTGCCGTATGTGGAGGTCGTAGAGGAGGCGCTCTGCTTCGGATGGATTGACTCCACCTGCAAGCGGCTGCCCGACGGACGTCTTGCACAGCGCCTCTCGCCACGAAGGAAGAACAGCCACTGGACGGAACGCAACCAGGAGCGGTGTAGGGAACTGGAGCAGCGGGGTTTGATGACGGAAGCGGGAAAGAAGGCGTTGCCAATTATTAATGAATGCGTTAATGCGTCAATGTGTTAGTAGTGATGCATCAAATACTAACACGTTAACGCAATCCCACAATGACACATTCAATATGTGCTCGCATCTGCAGCGGAAACTGTTCGACGAGAATGGCGAATACCATTGCCTATGGCTGGCTATGCAGGATGACCCGGAGTTGACGGCCGTGGTGCGCTCGCGGCAGCTGCATATCTACCGTAACGGGAAGAAGGTGCTGGTGTTGGCCGGCAAAGCGGCACCAAAGACCATCAGGGAAGACAAACTATGTGAAAAGGTTAAAGATTATGGAAAATAAGTTCAGTATACGTCCGGCGAGGGCCGATGAGGCAGGGGTGGAATCAAGGCTTAACAGGAAACTGTAATTCGTTATACTGCACGGAGTGTTACGTCGACTGAGTCGCCAAAGGTCTTGCCAATCTTTTGGCGGATGGCTTTGGTGATGCCGATTATGTAGCAAATCTTGCCGTCGGCATCCTTGACGCCCATATTGACCACACTGCCGCTATAATGCTCGCCGTCGAAAGTGGCTTCCACCTTCAGGCGCCCCTTCCCATACACCTCTCGGATGTCTACTGGCACCACCACGTAGGCGACGTCAATACTGCCGCTGCGCTCAATTGTGGCTATGAAACGATGCTCCATATTTAGGTGTCATTTTCGTTATGATACGCTATCTTTTGTTTTTCTTCAGCGCGGCTTCGAGTTTTTCGGCTATGCGCGATTCGAGTGGCACGGTGTTGTAGCTTTGCCAGAAGGATTCGTCGGCATCGCCCTTGCTGAATATGTCGTGATATTTATATTTGACTCCTTTCCTGATGGTGGATTTGAGGAAGTCGGGCTCCATCTTGCGGAAGTCGGTCAAGGTCCACATCTCGTATTCTTCAAATTCGTCGTTGGTGAGAACTTCGCGCAGCTTACTGTTCATCTTGCGACCCACGACCCGCGCCTTTTCGGGAGGAAGGATTCCGATTGACGAGCCCTTCATACTGAATGTGAGTGTGTAGCGGCCGCCGACCTTCGCATAGTCGTATTGCTCGCGACGGTAGGTGTACCATATTCCGCCAACCAAGCGGTTGAGAGGGTAGAACAACTTTAATGTGTCGGGGCAAAGGGTGGTCTTGTAATAGTGGATAAGGGCTTTGTCGCTTTTGTTGATAATCAAGGCCGTGCTGTCTTTCTCGGTCACTTCGGTGATGAGGTAATAGCTTTCGCCATTTCCCTCGTTCATAATGGACAGTTTTGAATGTTTGTCCAGCTTTTTGCCACCTTTCCCTTTTGTCCATTTGAAGCCCTTGGTTTTTTGCAGCATATCGTTGAATATAAAGGCATCATTATACTTGGTTTGTGTCTCTCCGACAAAGATGTTCTCTTTGTAGTTCGAGTCTCCAAGAATCTCCTTGAGCATCATAGTGTCGTAAACCAGCAGCCGGCTCAAGGGATAGTGCTTGTGGTTGCCGGCAAGACTTATCGAGTCGAAATTGGAGTAGTCGAAAAGGGGTTGAATATATTGGACGTTGTATCCTGGGCGCATCACGTCGCTGATGGCTTCGCAGAAAAGCCAGAGGCTGTCGTCGGTCAACCCGTAATGGCGGAAGAAGAAGGTTCCGATCATTGTGTCGCACCAGTAGTTGTCGGGGATTCTCCTTACCACTTCCTCCATAAGTTTGCTGGGCTTGGTATATTCGCTTATAGTCACCGTGGCCAATGTAATGGAGAGTTTATTCATAGTGACATTCTTCTGTTTGCGAAGTTTGCTGACGGCGATGGTATCGGTGCGGTAACCTGCGTAGTTGAGCACTATTTTCTTGTCTGCCTGTTCTTTGGAGAGTTTTAAGTAATACTCTCCGTCGAGGTTTGTCTGAGATCCTGACATTGTGCCGGCAACGCGCAGCAAGACATAGGGAAGGGGCTCTTTGGTTTTGGCGTCGGTTATCTTGCCTTTGATAACGATGTCCTGTGCCTGCAGGGAGAAAACGGTTGCAATCAACGCGATTGATAATAGTATTTTCTTGGATATGATTGTTGGGAAGTATCTCATTTTTATAGTTTTAATTAATCGGTATTTTTTATGTTCGAAATACAAAAATACAAAAAATATCAAATTGTCCTTCCGTAGTATATTAATTTTTGAATTCTATAATATAGATAGTTTCCCAATAGTCTCCTCTAAACCGTCTGCAACCATCTCGAAACCATCCCAAAATCATCCCAAAACCACCTCAAAACCTATTTAAAACCATCTTAAAACGTGCTATCTCCAAGTTGCTGATACGCAACATCAAAGCTTTACCAAAGTCTTACCAAAGTTTACCCAAAGTTTTACTAAATTTTACTATAGTAAAGTTTAATTAGTCTTTTGCAAGGTTTTTATAATGTTTTAAGATTGTATTAGCCGCAATCGAATGGGGCGGCAGCCTGTTTCATTTTATAATCAAATTACTATTAGGTGAAATATTGCTACAATTTTACATAATAAAAATTTTTTCTTGAATATATTCTTGAAAAACAGACGTTTCAAAAATTTTAGCGAAAATTTTTTAAATTTTTTTTGGTGGTTTCAAAAATAGTCGTACTTTTGCAGTGTACTAATTTACTAATACACTAATAAATTATTCGTACAACGGATTGAAAAATAGAAAAATAAATTATAATTTAAAATTTACAAACTATGATTGACATTAAGAATTTTTCGTTCTCATACACCAAAACGCAGGTGTTTGACAACATCAATCTTCAATTTAAGAAAGGTTCCATCTATGGCCTTTTGGGTGAAAACGGAGTAGGCAAGACCACCTTGCTGAAGGTTGTCAGTGGTCTTCTGAAGCCCACGGCTGGCAGCTGCACGGTTGACGAACATGTGAGTTTCGACCGCGAGCCGTCGTTCCTGCAGACGATATTCCTGCTGCCCGACGAGGTGCCGCTGCCCGACAGCAGTACTCCGGAAAAGTTCTTCGGTGACTTGGCACCGTTCTATCCCAAGCAGAGCGAAGAGATGCTGAACCATCTGGCAAAAGAGCTGAAGGTAGACATTACCCGCAAGTTCAAGGAGATGAGTTTCGGCCAGCAGAAGAAATCTCTGCTTGCCTGTGCGCTGGCTCTTAACACCGACTACCTGCTGCTCGACGAGCCGACCAACGGTTTGGACATCCCGTCGAAGGCCGACTTCCGCCGCATCCTCAGCGAGAGGGTGGGAGAGGAGCAGACAATCATCATCTCGACCCATCAGGTGAAGGATGTCGAGAACCTTATCGACCCCATCATTATTATTTCGAACAACAATGTGCTGCTCAACGCTCCGGTTGAAGATATTACCGAGAAGTTCTATTTCGAGTATGGCGGTCAGCAGCGTCCCGACGCCCTATATAGCGAGATGATGCCTGGCGGCTACCTCAACGTACTGGTCAACAACGGTATGGGTGAGAGCCAGATAAACATCGAGGGACTCTTCAACGCTGTGCTGCGCAACCAAGAGGCAGTAAAATCAATGTTTGTATAATAATAAACGGAAGTAAAAATGGAAGTAAACTCGCTTCGCTCGTGGGAGTAAAAAAAGAAGTTAAGCGCTTCGCGCTGGACAATACAAAAACATTTGTCCTTTTTAACTCCCAATTTAACTTCCCTTTAAACTTCAAACTATAAACTTAAAAACATAAATAAGATGAAAAATTTTGAATTAAACCGTTTCAATAAAGTCGTTGTCCGCGACTTACACAATACGTACTCGCTTTTCGGTATGAGTATGCTTATAATAATGTTAATACCGGCCTTTGTCTGGATCATGGGCCTTGCGGTGCAGGATGATGTGGTTGAGGTGTGGAACCGCCGCAATTTCATTAGTATGGCTGTTTATCTGACTGCAGCCATTTCGTCGATGAAGATTTACAACAGCTGCAACCTTGTCGGCAAGGGCAACTATTTCGCTATGTTGCCTGCCTCGCTGTGCGAGAAGTTCAGCAGTATGATGCTTTACTGCTTTGTCGTCAGTCCGCTGGTGGTCTTTGTTGGCTCTGTTGCGGTGGATACGATATTGACCCTTCTGCCTTTCGGCCCGTACAAGGAATACTTGTGGCAGATTCCCGACTGGTTGAGGAATGTCAACACTCTAGACGGGAATATTTCAGGTTTCGGTTATTTTGTGCTTATGGCAATTAAGATTTTTGGGGTGGCTTCGCTGTTTATGCTGGCCAACACCATCTTCAAGAAAAACAAGTTCATCAAAACAATCCTTTGGCTTATGGTCATTGTATTTGCGTTGATATTGATTATTGCTCCTATTATGAACCATATCGATTGGCCGAATTATTGGGATTTGGTCATAAAAATAGGTGAGTGGTTGAAAATCAAGTCGCAAGAGCAGTTGGCGCATCTTTTCTATTGGAGCCAGATATTTCTCGATACTTTGCTGACTTTCATCTTCTCGTTCATCACCTATCGTCGTCTTAAGAAAATGCAGTATTAACCGTAAGGGCATACCCCTGTGTATGCCCAAAATGAGTGTACACGGGGGTACACACCTACATAAATAAAAAAAAATGGAACTTTACACAATAGAAAACCTTCAAGGTAAAGAATACAAGGTGCTGGGAATCGTATCAGGCAGCACCATACAGTCAAAGAATATGTTCAGCGACTTAGGCCAAGGTCTGAAAGGGATAGTCGGCGGTGAGCTGAAAGCCTATACCGATATGATGGAGAAAGCCCGCGAGAAAGCCACGCAACGTATGGTGAAACAGGCAGAGGCTATGGGTGCCAATGCCGTAATAGGCATCCGCTACGCCACCTCTGCAATTATGACCCAAGCTGCCGAGGTACTGGTTTACGGAACCGCAGTTAAATTCTAAAACCGACAACTATGGACTTCAAGAAACAAAAACCAATATACCAGCAGATTGCCGATACGCTGTGCGAGCGCATAGTGGGAGGCGAATGGAAGGCTGAGGAGCGTATACCGAGTGTGCGCGACATCGCCATCCAGCTCGGCGTGAACCCCAATACGGTGATGCGCACGTTCGAGTATCTGCAGGGTGCCGAGATTATATACAACAAGCGCGGCGTTGGCTACTTTGTGGCTCCCGACGCTTCCGACAAGATTCTTGCCCTTCATCGTAAGGAATTTATGGAAGAGGATTTGCCTGAATTCTTACAGAAAATGAAGATGTTGGGATTGACGTTGGACGACATCGCCAAGATGAACTGAAACTTTTTTTCAATAGAGCTGTAAGATTTCGACCCCTTGAAACGATATATATCTAAATGAAAGTGAAAAAAGGAAGTAAAAAAGGAAGTAAACTTGCTTCGCTCGTGGAAGTTAAAAAGGACAAATGATATGTATTGTCCAATTTAACTCCCAGTTTAACTCCCACTTATAATTTAAAAGGAAACGATATAATAACAAACATTATGGATCACAAAATAGTAAAAATCATCGTCATTGTTGCTTTCCTTGTAAGCGGCTTCGTGACGAGTGCACAGAATCAAGTCAAAGGCTCGTTGGCCGATGCCAAGAGTGGCGACGCCTTGCTCTATGTCAACTGTGTACTGCTCAAGACGCAGGACAGCTCGTTTGCCTACGGCACCACGAGCGACGACAAGGGCCATTTCACGTTCAAGCAGGTCGCCGCTGGCGACTACCTGCTGCGTGTCAGCTATATAGGCTATGAGACTTATTGGCACAACGTCAGCGTGAAGGGCAATGCCGACCTGGGTCGCTTAACCCTGAAGAAGTCGTCGACGGTGCTTGACGCTGTGACTGTCACCGCCAAGAAACCTCTCTATGCCGTTGACGGCGAGAAGCAGATGTACAACGTCACCGAAGACCCCTCTGTGCAGACGGGTACCGTCAGCGACGTGCTGCAGAACGCTCCGGGTGTCGAGGTCGACGCCGAGGGCAACATCACCCTGCGCGGAACGCAGAGTGTGGAGATATGGATCAACGACCGCCCCAGCCATATGAACGAGGAGGCCCTGAAGCAGTATATCAAGCAGCTGCCGGCCAACTCCATCGACCGTGTCGAGGTCATCACCAACCCCTCTGCCCGCTACAGCAGCAAAGGCGCCGTCATCAACATCGTCACCAATCAAAAGGTGAAACGCAACGAGCTGCTTTGTGTCGGTCTGAATGCCACCACCACTCCCGCCATCTTCCCGTGGGTAAGCTACGTCTGGGCCAACGAGAAGGTCGACTTTAACATATACCTCAACGGCTATCTTGGCAATCACGAAATGGAATCGGACGGCACCGCCACGCTCTTCGATGCCAATGGCGACACCACTCGCTTCCAGAAGTTCGACAATAAAAACAAGATGCCCTACCAGGGCGGCTATCTCGGATTCAACACCAACTGGCAGATAGACGACTCACGTACCCTCTCGGCGTGGGCAGGTGCATATCCCTACTGGGACCAGAATTCATTCTTCAACAACTACCAGTATTTTGAATACAATCCTACACGCATCGAACTTGGCTATATTGACACTACACTCAATCACGGCTTCAGTCACGGAGCATACGCTGGTGCCTGGTATGAGCATCGCTACGACACTACCGGTCGCAAGCTGAGTGTCACCTTAAATGGCAACTATTATGCCAACGGTGGATACTCTGACGACTCGCGATACTTTAATTCGCCATTGATGACTGATTTCAAGCGCCATCTGGTTGGCGATATGTGGAACGGCAGCGGTGAATTGGGAGTTAACTATACCCATCCGCTCAAGCACGACGTCACGATTGAGGCCGGTGGCGAGTTTGGTGTAGGTTACGACTATGATAACGAGACACTAGACAGTCTTATGTCTTCGGGCGACTGGAACAATATGCCCTACCGCTCTTTTGTGTCGCAGGAATTGACTGTCGAGCCCAATGCCTATGTGACCGTACAGAAACGCTGGGGAGGCTTCACAGCCAAACTTGGCTTGCGGGATTATAACAACTTCAAGAGCGGTATCATTGAACACAACGCTCTCGGCGACCAGTCGCGCCTTGACACGCTCTTTTCTGGCCTCATCCCCAGCATCCACCTGAGCTATCAGACAAAGACCTTCGAAAGCTATAGCCTAAGCTACACGCGTCGTTATTCGCACGAGGGCACTTTCTATAACTATACGCTTTTCCGTCGCTATGATGACTATAGTTTCAGCACCGGCAACCCCAATCTCTTGATGTGTTACACCCACAACCTCGAGGCTGCATTCAACAAATATGTTATGGGCTTTGGCAATATCGGGATTAATGCATACTGGCGCGCCAACACCGACGAGATAGGCACTATGACTTCTGCCACATATGATCCAGTCATCGGCCCATATTTAGTTAACTACACCTATCCAGTCAACATCGGTTCGAGTCACACCGAGGGTATTGAAGCCAATATCACCTATCGTCCTTCGGGTTTCCTCAACGTGCGTTTTAACGCCTCGCTGTTTAACTATGGCTATAACTACAACGACTTCAGCGACAGCAAGGTCAGCTACAGCTTCCGCCTCAATGTGTGGGCGAAACTTTGGAACAAGCTTGAGGTCTTCGCCAACGGCAGTTACAGCTCGCCGCGATTGGGACTTTACAGCCTTACCAACGCCAACAAGCGATTCGACTTTGGCTGCAGCAGCGACTTCTTCGACCGCAAGATGAGCGTCTATTTGAATGTCAGCGATATCTTCGGTTGGTCGGAATGGGGCAGCAATACCACCGCGCCGCAGTACCAGACAACCGGCAGCAACCGCTTCAACAGTCGCTTTGTAAGTCTTGGCCTCACCTTCCGCTTAGGCAAGATGGAACTGGAAAGCAAAGCAAGACAAGGAGCCTCCGACTCGCCGATGGGCAAAAGTTAATGAATGTAATTGAGTTTTTGTATAGAGGAAAAGCACTTCCGAATCGGGAGTGCTTTTTTTATTGTCTTACAGCGGTAGTATCTCGCCGAATTTGCTCCAAAGTGAGTCGGCTTTGTATGCTTCTATCGCCTTTGCAGGCACACGCAGTACGGCTGTGGTGGGCATCCCGTCAAACGATGTCGGCTGTACTTCGGGAGGAATGGTGGAGCGCACGGTAACTTCCTCAAGCTGCCAACACTCGCTGAAGGCGTGGTTGCCGATATAGCGGAGCGCAGGACCAAAATCTATGCGGCGAATGTTGTGACTGTAGGAGAATGCGTAGTTTGAGATGATCTCAGTGGTGGCGGGAAAACGTAGCGAGTGGACGCCAGTTGTGTAGAAAGCGCCGTGTTCTATGGTGCGCAGCGTTTGTGGAAAGCGAATGCTGTCGAGGTTGGTACAGAGGCTGAATGTGTTGAAAGGAATTGTCTCTATCCCGTCGGAGAAGACGACAGTGTTCAGGCTGTCGGCTTTGCGGAAAAGGCATTCGGGTATCTTGCGCACATTGGGTGTCATTACGACTGTACGCAACGAGCCGCAACGGTAAAAGAAGTAGTATTCAACGTTTCTCGTATTATATTCGCACGAATCGGCTTGCCAGACAACGGTAGAGAGGCGGAAGCAGTCGTTGAATGCATCGGGACCGATGTAGGTGAGCGAGCTCGGAATGACGAGGGTGTCGGCTATACCTGTACAGGCCTCGAAAGCCCCTTGGTGGATTTTTTCGAGCGATTCGGGAAGTGTGATACCGGTGATGTCGAACTGGTTGGCGAATGCGCGTTCGTCGATCTCGGTGATTCTATATCGGAGACCGTGCAATCTGATGGTTTCAGGGATAACTATGTTGCCGTGTAGTTTTGGGGCATCGGCAGAGAAAGGGTCGTAGAGCGTCTTCGGAAAGACAATGGAGGCACGACGATGAGGAAAGTTCTCAAGGACGCGATAGTAGAGCGTCTGGCCGCTATCGAGTTGTGTGCTGCGTATTCGCTGCGAAGGTATTATGAGGTAAGTCGTAAGAAGTGCTATAGTCAGCAAGAGAAGCACCCACAGCCACCAGAGGCTGCGGAGGTTGCGACGGAAATCCTCAACCGTCTGTGGGCGGCTGTCGGGATTGGTGTGCAGCGCTTTTCGCACAGCTCTCTTATAGTGATGCGGGACAATCATCTTGGTCAGCAGCCCCAGAGCATAGATGTCGGCACGCTGGTCGGCGGTGTCGCCATTGATTTGTTCGGGAGCAGCAAACCCCTTAGTGCCTGCCGCCTGTTTGAAGGCTGCATATTGAGGCCCGTCGCTCAGCCCGAAATCAATCAGCTTTAGACGGTTGTCTTTGGTGACGAGTATATTCGACGGCTTTAGGTCGTGGTGATACACATTGTGTGAATGGCAGTGACTTACCGCATCCAACAACTGGTTCAGAATACTCTTGCGTTCGCCAATCGACGGCTTGCGTTGCAGCCAGCGGTCGAGGGTCTCGCCCTCAATATACTCCATCACGATGCATTTTCCCGTAACAGCGTCGTCCTCAAGGCTTTCGATGCGCACCACATTGGGATGGTCGAACTGCACACCGACAGAATATTCTTTGTATAGCCATTCCTCATAGATGGCATTGCCCCAGAGCTCCTTGTTCAGACCTTTAAGAACATACCAGCGACCATATCGTCTGGCTTTGTACAAGGTGTGGTAGTCGCGCTTGGCAGTCAGAGTGTAGTTCGAGAAAAACGAATCAATCGAACCTGTGGCTCCAGAAACGGTTCCTGACGGCAAATCGGAAGTGTTGTTGGTGCTGTATGTTGCTGAGTCTTGCATTATTATTAGTAAAATAAGTCTCTTTGGCCAAGAGATTCACTTTTGCAAAAGTACACAAAAAAGTCTGATTTGGCTGAAGTTTGTGGTAAATGGACCAAAATGGTTGTGTATTGTCTCGGAATTTCTTCGTACTTTTGCAAATTATTTATGGATACCAGCAGTCAAATAGAAACACTCAAACGTCTCGTTTGTGAAGCCGCAGGGTGTGAAGCACAATCGCCTGCAGACTTCTATAACCTCACAGCCTTCATCGAGGGCCGCACACGCGAGATCATCGGCCTTAGTACTGTCAAGCGCCTATGGCAGTATAAAGGCCTTGCAACCAAACCCCGTCAGGCAACCTTGAATGTTCTTGCACAGTCGATAGGGTACAGCAGTTTCGATGATTTTTGCACCCATTACGGTTCCTGTTCGCCTTCGAGTGACATTGTTCTTGGGCAGAATCTCAAGGCAACCGACCTTTTCCCGAGTGAACAGGTGATGCTGCGGTGGAATCCAGGACGGGAGATTATTGTTGAATACTTGGGCAACAGCACATTCCGTGTAATCAAGAGCGATAAGAGCAAACTCTCGGTCGACGATACTTTCCAGGCTGCTTTCTTTGCAATAGGCCATTCATCGATGTTGGCCAATGTCATTCACGGCGACAGCTCGTGGCCTTTATATGAGATAGGTCAGGTAAGCGGTTTGACCTTCATTCGTCGCCTGTCGCGTCAAGGCGAATAGTTTTTTTTTTTACCAGTCGAATTAGTACTGCCAAAAGTGTTGCGGTAAGTGTTTTTTTTTATTGTATGCAGGAGGAGACTTTTGGGGTTGTTCCTTTTGTGTTGATGTAAATCAGTGTGTTATGAAATGAACCAAAATGGTTTTGGTTAGTTGGTGCAAAAAATGGAAATTTGCAATGCTAAAAAGTATAATTTTTACGACTATGGTGGAACTGGCCAAATCAGACATAACCCGGTATTTGAGTCGTGAAAACGGGGAACTGCTGTTCAACGAGCGCGACTTGCAGATGCATCTGGCTCAGCATTTGATTGGTACGGGACATTATGACGATGTTGACGTTGAATATTATGTTCCTTTTGAAGAGTTGGATAACTATATTTGGCAGAATGAGTTGAAGCTGGATATTTTGCTGCGCAAGGGGTCGGAGTTCCTGCCAGTAGAGTTGAAATACAAGACTAAAAGGCACGTAAAGCAGCTGATGCGCTTTGGAGAATATCTTGACCGTCAGGTGAATGTGCTGAAGGATCAGGGCGCCCAGGATTTGGGTATGTATGACTTTTGGAAAGATGTGCGCCGTGTGGAGTTGGTGCGCAGGCGTTTTGCCGCCGTGATGAACGGTTTGGCGGTGTTTGTCACGAACGACAAGCAGTATCTCAACCCTTGCCGTGAGACATCGAACAACTACCATTTCTGTATGTCGGAAGGTATTCACGACACAAACAGGCATTGGCAGAACCCCGACAGCAGTTGTGCCAGGAGCCATCCAGACTTTGAACTTGAAAGAGATTATTTTGTCCACTGGGAAGGCAACATCTATGAGGGTGTTGAATTCCATTATTGTATTGTTGAAATATAAACTCTTAAATATTAGAATATGGCAAATAAAGTACGCGTTTATGGAAAAGCGCAAAACCGCACGGCATTGGGCATTATGCACGCCTATATGGTGATGTATCCCCACGCCACAATGGAAGACCTGCAGAAGGCATTCCCCAATGAGTTGAACCCTGACAGCGGAGTGAAGATAAACTTTGTCAAGGCTGGCGAAAAGGGTACAGAGGCCAACTGGGACGGTTTCTTCCAGAAAGAGGATGAACTCCTTACGATGGGCGACGGCCAGCAGGTGGCTGTAGTCAAGATGTGGACAAAGCCGAGTTTCGAACGTCTGGTTGCCCACGCAGCACAATATGGCATTGAGATTGCCCAGTTTGAGGCTGCCGACAAGGGTATCGGTCAGAAGGGCTCGTTCCGTCTGGAGTACCTCAACGGCTATGTGCCTCCTGCACCTGTGGCTTCCAAAAAAGGAATTCCGTGGTGGGTATGGGCTATCATTGCAGCGGTGGTGATAGGACTTATCATCGCCTTGCTCTGCCGTCCGAAAGGCGAGAAAGAGGTTGTAGTTACCGATACTGTGGTTAAGACCGTTGTAGACACAGTATACGTCCAACAGTTGGAGCAGATTGAGGAGAATTTCAATGCCGCCCAGTTCCAACAGGGAAAAGCAGACCTGAGTGAGGATGCCAAGTTCGTGTTGCACGACTTGGCAAAGTTGATGAACGCCTATCCTGAACTTAAACTTCGCATAGAAGGCCATACCAGTGCTGAGGGTGATGCCGCAAAGAATCAGAGCCTTAGTGAAGCACGAGCACAGGCAGCGGTATCTTTCCTTGTGGAGCACGAGGGTGTTGACGCAGGTCGTCTTGAGGCTGCAGGTTTTGGCAGCAGCAGGCTTAAGAACGCCGATGACCCGATGGCTTCGGAGAACCGTCGTACAGAGTTTGAAATTATTAAGTAATAACATAATATCAATAAAATGAAGACTGACATTAAAATTCTCTCGTCATTCCTCGCTGCTGCTGTATGGGCTGATGGCGAATATGACGAGTTTGAGAAAGACTTTATTGGCGACCTGGCTGAAGAGTTGGAGTTGCCGCAGTTGAAAGATGCTCTTGACAAGGAAATCAAGGCCACCGAGAAGATGACTGAAGAAAAGCTTGCCGATTATCTTGAGGCTGCTGCCAAGAATGTGGCCAAAGGCGAGGCTGAAGGCATCCTGATGCTCTGCCTGCAACTTATGTGTGCAGATGCCTATCTTGCACAAGACGAGGTTGACAATTTCTTCGCCTTTGCCGATATTCTCGGTGTGGACGATGAGGCAGCACAAACCATCCTTGACGAGTTTGTCGACGAGGAGGAAGATTTAATTATTGAGCAATAACCGTAAAACATTACAGATTATGGCAATACAAAAAACTGCATCTGGCAAGGTAGACAAACGTACCAAAGAATACAAAGAGATGGTGGAGCGTGCAAAGAAAGCACGCGAGGCACAGAAGAAGGCTGCCAAGAAACCTGTTGTAAAGAAAAGCACTTCGACCGCTAAGCGCCGCGCCGATGGCAAACTTGACCAGCGAACTAAGGAGGGCAAGGAAGCCGCTGCACGTATGGCAAAGGCTCGCAAAGCTCAGAAGAGCTTGAAAAATAGGATTAAGAGATTGTTTAAATAAATCCATTTCAATAACCAATTTAAAACGTTTTAATTATGGAAATTAAAGTTGAT
>DBXH01000010.1 GCA_002309335.1 Bacteroidales bacterium UBA1217
TGAATAATAGCATGTGTCTTGGAATTCAATCCTATACACTTCACTTTCTGAATAAAAAACCGTTGTTATTCCTAATTGTTGAAATCTATCTCTGCCCACACCTGTGAACTTGCCATCTTTGTAATCTCCACACTGAAAAAGATAATAGGTTGTATCTGTACACCTGTAACCGTTATATCTCTCCCCGTTGACGTACTCCATTTCCTCTATTTCTCCACGCACGTAATCGCCACCAACAAATCGAGATGCTCGAGAAATATGAGATTTACCATTTAACAAAGACCTGTCTTCTGCAAACTCACCCTCGAACTTATCCCCATAGGAGTATTCTAAAACTCCTTTGTAGGGCTTTGGTATTTCATCGGAATAATATTTGAAAATACCGTTAAAGGTGTATTTTTTTAGTAGTAAGGGTGCCTTCTTGTAATTGGTTCTGCGACCATGTTCCTTCGTAAAAGATAGTGTCTTTTGCATTAATCGGAATAATGTATTTCCCTTGCCCGCTCCTTTTGCCATCAAGCCAAAAGCCAGAATACACTCGTCCGTCATGGTAGAACATATCCCCCTTCCCATTGGGTGCTCCATGCTTCCATTTGCCCTTGTAGACATCGCCATTAGGGTATTTAACTTTTTTCGCCATCGCCGGACATACGCAAATGACCATTATCAGCATCAACACGGTGATTTTTCTCATCTTCGCATCGGATGTTTGTCGCCGCACTATCCCCCGGATTGGCGGTTATTAACCCAATAAAAAAGCATGGAGACAATGTCGTTGGTTTCAAATCACAGAGGTTTTGCCCGACCTTAGATAGCTTGAAACTTTATAACTTTATCCCATGCTGTGGATATGTTGACACCCGAAGGCATAACATACCAAACAAGCAAAGGCATCAGTATCGAAGTCTGCTATCTAATTAGAAATGGGCCATTTCTGTGATAGACCTGTACGAATGCTTTTATTGCTTCGCTTAGACAACTCGCGTCTAAATCAAATGCAAAAATACACATTTTTTCTGATACTGAGCCTTTGTGGGATAAAGTTCTTATTCAATTATAAGAAAATCAACATCTTACGAAACGGTATTTTTCTCATAACGTCTATTTAAGTGTGTGATTTACTGCAATTTCAAACGCAAATTTGTCATTTTCGGCCAGAAAGCAAATAAAAAAGGAGACCTCAATGGCCTCCTTGGAATCTGTGTTAGTGCTTGAAACGATATCGGATGTTATTAATCTTGGTTCTCACGACCTCCAACACTATACGAAAGGCAAAATACAGGTTGCTCATGGCTCGTCCTCCTCGTTAATGGTAAACTTGTGGAAACTGTAGAATACATCACCATTCTCCTCTTGCTCCAGCTCCTCCAACTCGTCAAGGGCTGTGGTGATCTCATCTTCTGTGGACAACACCTTCTTCCCTGTCTTTCCGCTCACATACTCCGCTGCCTCCTCCAGACTGTTGAAGTAAGCCGGACCATCAAGGAAATCCAAGATATAGCGTTCTGGAAAATAGCTTTTGCCGTCCACATCGTTGGTTTCGTAGATAATCTCACCGGGTTCTTTGGAGCGGTAGTAGATTTGGATGTTGGGGTACTTGCTTTTCAGGAATTTTCTCCATTCTTCCAGCTGAGACCATGCTGACATTACGCTTATGTTCAGGGTGCAGCCGAAGAACCTGTATTCTAAAATCTCTCCCCAACAATAGATTTCGTTCCAAACGCCGCCAAAACCTAACTAATGGAATAAATAAACTACTAAATATAAACAAATTATGACGCAAACTTTTAAAACACCACCCGACAGTAAAAAACATCGTCCTAAAACTGCCGGGGGTATTAGTAGGGAGCCAGAGATGGACGGTATAGTTAAAAAAGTATGCGGTATTATCACAAAAGAAATCTAAAAACCATGATGAAGATGCTAGAACGTATTTTGACAAGGCTCTTTGGTACCATATCGTTCTGCTGCCATTCTTTGAAAGGCTTGGAATATCGAGTTGTTATTTTAACTGGAGTGAATGAACGCAATCTTCCATCGAAAGAAAGGGATGGTTTCCCATTCTCTGGTATGGAACAACTTGAATTAAATCTTAATTGTTAAATATTTTTAAGAGACACTAGTGACTACTTTATATACAGATGTGGCTGCTTCGATAGTTCAACCCAAAAATCAAACTTCCTATTGCGTTTCTGATTGCTTTTTGAGTAACCTCGGTATTGGAAAAACCTAACTTTTGCATCCTCAACCAACCCTTGTTCTATAAGAATTTTCGTGAAATACAATTCACCCCATTGGGGCAACCAATTGACTGAGTTATTGTTTTGGCAAGCACGATATTTCTCGAATTGAATCACGGCATCATCAATACGCCCCAGATACAAAAGGCAGTCAATAAATGCTAAATAGAAATCCCCATCTTTAAATCCAAATCCATTAAAATGTTCAAAGAAAGACCATGTTTTGGGGTGGACATTGGCAAAATGTTTTGCGGCTTCTGTAAAGTGATTAGCCTCTGCCAGTTGTTTGGCAAATACAGCGGTCACAAATTGATCATGGTCGAAAGGATTTGCCTCACCCTCCTTATATCGCATGTATATTTCTTCAGGAGTTAATTCTTGTTCATCTTCAGATTGAATTATCTGCATGTTTTTTGACGTTATACCAAGCCTCTTATACATTTTCCGCCACAGCCCATCGTCAATTAATTTATCGGCATTATACGCAGCATCAATTGCAAGAGACAAATGTTCCCTCAGAGTTCTCTGATCCTTATCTGACGGCACAATAACATCGAACCATTCACCAAAATACTTTATCATCTCTTCCAGTTCGTTCCTCATTTCTCTAGCATCATTGTCATCTTCGTTTGCCAAGTATCTTTTGCCAAGATTCACAATCATCGCATGAATAATAATGACAGCTCGATCATTGTTTGATTGCAGCCACCGTTGCATTTGCCTCCAATATGAGGAGTTTCTTTTTCTAGCGAAGATAAAGAAAAATGCTATGATTGACATTGCATCCTCAATGTGCTCCTCTTCGACAATTCTTGTTATTTCGGATGCTATTTCCTCCCAATCGTATGATTTCCCAAAAAGCTCAGAACGATAGCAAAAATAATCCCCCGCACTAGGTCTTCGATTTAGCACTACAAACCGACAATTGGAATCTATTATTTCGATAGCCTTGTCGTGATTTCCTTCTGCTTCATATAGTGCAGGTAACGTATATAATAACATTGTTTCATCATTCCAGCCTGCGAATTGTTTTTCAATGCGTTCTTTTAGTGTATTAAACAAAAGAGTGCCTTTATATTTCTTTAGCATCTCCCTACCTTTCAGTTTGTCTCGGGAATATTCCTTGAATTCACCTAGCGAATCCCAGCCTATAAGTGATTCAGAGTAAAAATCATCCAAAATGCCATCGGGGAAATTTGGAGGGTATGGATAATCCACACAGTGAGGGTTATTCCACTCATTAACTGTATCGTAAGCAAAAAGATTGTATTGCCTAGTTGGAAGAAATCCGTCAATAACTCCGTCATCCATTTTTCCGGCAATTGTTAACGCATCATTGTACAAATGCATCATCCGGAAAATGTATGCGACAGACAACTGTCCAACAGGACCATCTGGTGTATCCATCTTTGATACAACTTTAAGCCATGGATCAAACGGTGACAGACTCTTTTTACTTACCAAAAGCTTCACCATACAGAAATAATTATAATTCAAAGCGGATATATCTTCTTGCCAACAACTACTGCTACGATTAAAGTATTCCATTGCCATTGTCCAAAGGTAGTCATCTTGATTATTATATGTTTGAAACCATAGTTCATAGGCATTAGCTGCCATTTTTTGTGAAATGATGGATTCATATTTTTTTCGAAAGGCAAATTCACTTTCTTCAATTTTCTCATGCCACCTCCACATCTCGTTGGCTACATCAAGCGCTTCTTTGAAGAGATATAATTTCTCTCGAAAAATATTTTCCATAATTCCCAATACCTCAAGTACATCAATTATGTCGTATTGCGGAGAATCAAGACACTGTCGATAACAACGCACAGCATTTTCCCACTCTTCCCCTTTATGATATTCGATTGCGGCATAGAATATCGACCTTTCTTTTTGATTCTTGTCCGTACTATGGTTGAAAACATATTCGAAAATTTGGGCAACAGTACAAGAGACAATCCTGACATACCAGTGATCCAATTCCAATATCCCTTGTCGCATCATTATCCATGTTGCTATTTTTTCTCCATGATTCAGATTGCTTTCAGTAATGTCTTGTAAAGTTTGATGAAACTTTTCCCTTTTATTTATCATTAAAGCGATATCAAATATTTTCATGAGTATTTTCTCGTTCTCATAAAAAACCCCAAAAGTGTAGTAATATTCTTCAGGCAAAGAATCATTATAAGAATAAAAACATTGACTACATCGTTCAACATTCCGTTCATAAAAAGCCCGCTCAAACTGAAAAATATGGATTAAATATGATGGAAACTTTTCATTTTTTCTTATACATTCAAATAACACGTTATCTGCTTCATCCCATAAACCTTCACGCTGCAAGTCGGCAACGATGCACAACCGCAGTAAATCTTTATTTTTAGTTTTTCTACTTAACAAGTTTTGATTTCGAATCCTTTCTTCATGGATAAATTCGACATTGGCGATTGATACCATAATAGAAAAAAACTCATCCATCATTTCGCGTTCTTTACTTCTTATTCCTATCGCATATTTAAAAATGTTCCAATCAGAAATAAAATGATTTCGAGTAATTTTTATGTCCTTTCTAAAATGGAAATAAACACGGGGAAAAGAAATGATGTTGTAAAGCCACGGGCGATTAGACATATACGTTATCATATATGATGAATCAACAGAGTTTTTTGTGTTATGATAGTGCCTTTCCATCCAGCGGGATGCTTTAAAAATCTGACCTGTTTCCTGGTATACATTCAATATTGCAGATTCATAGTGAATACGTAAATCTCTAGAAAAAAAAGCTCTTCTTGATAATTTACGTAATTTAGTAATCAGACGTTTTGTACATTGGTTCCAGTAACTATCATCTGATAAATAACGCTTGTAGGCTACCTTACGAACCGCTTCGATTGTAAAAGTCACAAAATCGCCTTCGACGCGGGTTACTTCCTCAAGGGCGCCGGTGATGGCTATCCATTGCAGGGGGGGAGTCTCAGGGTCGGTCATGTGGGCGGAAGCACCATCTGTGCAGACCACCATGGTCTGAATCACATTGCGTACTGCCGTCTCACCAAAGTCGGCCTCCATACGTTCAAATACGAGATTGAGCAAAGCGTCCCCGTCTGTAGCCTGAAGGTAATGTTCGATACAGTCGTTGAGAGTGTTGTGATCGCCATATTGTATGAGTTCACCGAGGAATACCTTTAGAACGTAGGGGGTACGGAGCATGGGAGCGGCACTTATATGGAATAGTTGGGGCGTAGTAAGGCTTTTACCTACCTCCTTGAGGTAGAGCTGTATCATCTCGTATACAGAGGTGTCACTCAACAAAGGCACTTCATAAATATCGCAATGATTAACACCACTGATTGTTGTAGCCTCTTTAACATCAGATGTACTGACAATAACAATAGTACGATAAGGCAAATCATCCAGCCATTTTTCATACACAAATCCTTTATCGTTGTCAATCTTATCAATACCGTCAAGAATCCATACAAGAGGTTTATTTAGGTCGAGACCGCGCAATTCTGCCTGCTTATAAAAATTATTTTTCAATTCTCTGCCATTGTTGCATCCTTTCTCAACAATAGTTCGCAGGATTGGGGCTGAGAAACCGCTGGAAGATAGTTGATAAATGTCGTTTTTGCACCATTGTGCCAAAAGAGCACTCTTCCCACATCCTGATGGACCGCATACTATCTGCACGATATGCTGGGGATGACGAGAAAGATTGCAGAAGTCATCCTCGCCAAATTTGAAAGGGAGGTTTGTCTCCCCAACATAAACACGGCGTAGGCGATCGAATTCGCTCTCTTGACGGTGGATGCGTTGAACAACGGGATTGTTTTTTGTCTCGTCGTGAAACATTGTGTCGATCATGGCCTTTATGCGACTATAGAATGTTTCGCCCAAGTCATTAGGGGAGGTAAAGTCGTCAACTGTGCAACGACCCTGCACGGCTATGTCGCGGATGCGATGCTTGAGACGGGCAAGACGCTCTGCCCTCTCGCTACCAGCCTCCTCTCGCCACTCCGGTCGACCATCTCCTAAAAAGAAAAATGCGTTTACAGGAGTTTTGCTACGCATTACACCGTACTGAATTTCCATTTCAGTGATACTCATTCTGTCACTCATACACTCGCGAATCCATGGATACCGGTTACCAAGATGTTCATTCTGTTCCAAGTAAGCAGCATCTGGCTGCCATCCGTAGCGTCCACCAACAATGCCTACAAAGAATGGACGTGTCCGGCGTATTTCATCCATACAAAGCTCAACCACACGACCATTGCGAGAATCAGACTCGGTGATTCCCCATCGCAAATCAATTACCGAGAGGGTTACGCCCCGCTTGTGACAATATTGTTTCAGCATGGGAATGGTTTTTTTGACAAGAAAACTACGTTCTTCTTGCAAGTCAGCGAATGTTGAGGAAAGAAAAATTCGAATATTTCGATTCATTTTGAAAAATCATTTAATTGCTTTTGGTGGGTTCTATTTATTCACTTTTGGGTCATCCAAACAGACAGAACCCATTAATCTGCCAGGCAACCGTTGTTTAACATTCGGTTTACGGGTGCAAATATACGCTTTATTTTTTGATACTTGATACCTTTTAGGATAAAGTTCAATTTAATTGCATGGAAGCCAGTCATTTGAAAGATAGGCAAAATGTAACTATATCTATTCATATCGGTAATTCTCTGTGACAACATGGATTATTTGTTTGATGTTTTATTTGGGTGTTTTTATTTTTAATGAGTTGTCCTTCTTGAAAAACATAGGATGGTGGCATACAAAAGAAAAAAGGAGTGCCGACGATGGTACTCCTCAGTCATTGCAATCACTCTCTGATGCGTTTCTTGATGTTCTTTACCTTTAACTTAAGTATCTCCCATAACACTCTAAAGACAAAATAAGGTTCATTCAGTATCATGGCTCATCCTCCTCTATAACAGTGAATTTGTTGAAGCTGTAGAATGCATCCTCGTTTTCTTCCAGATCCTTCTCCTCCAGTTCTTCAAGCGCAGATGTGACATCCTCTTCGGTTTGGACATCCTTACCTGTCAGATTCTTCACATACTCTGCTGCCGATTCAAGCGTGTTAAAGTATTCAAGGCCGTCAGTGAAATCGAGAATGTACCGTTCAGGGAAATAGTCTCCTTCCTTATCGTTGGTCACATAGTAGATATTCCCTGGTTCCTCGGCACTATAGACGATGTGGATATTGGGAAACTTGGACTTGATAAACTTACGCCATTCACCCAATTCACTCCAAGCACTCGTGACGGAAATGCAAAGTGTGGTTCCAGAAAACTCGTAGCTGTCAATCTCTCCCCGGCAATAGACCTTATTCCAGTCGCCTCCGAGAAGAGAGACAAGGCATCCGCACCATTAAAAGATGCCCCGACAGATGTAAAAATGCGGCTAATACGTTCAATGTTCCCTGAAAAATTGACTTATGACGGAAATTCTCATCGAACTGGAAAAGTCAATAGTATGCTTGATGTGATAGTACAACAGACCAGAGAGTTAAGATGTGGCAAAAAGAAAAGAGCGACAGAACCGGTGGATTCTATCGCTTTGGTACCGCATATCGGAGTCGAACCGATGATCTACTGCGTGAGAGGCAGTTGTCCTGGACCACTAGACGAATGCGGCAGTTGTCAATTTTGAATTCAGAATTTCGAATTGTGAAGTTCAGAATTCAACTTTCAAAATTCAAAATTATTCATCGAAATCGGCTGCAAAAGTACAACTATTTTTTGAATAATCAGTCTTTTTATGAAAAAAAGTTTGATTTTCATATTATATCACTGAAAATCAGATATGCCATAAATGCTGTCTTGCGGACGCTCAGCATCGCAAGACAGCATTTACAATGTCGTATTTTTCAAAAAATGACGTAGATTTTACGCCATGTTTACTACGTAGATATTGCTTCGGCTTGGCATAGTTCAAGCTAGCTTGACTCTGCACTCGCCTTACGCAATATTTGCTGACGCAGATATGGCTTCGGCTCGGCCTCGAGAATGAATTCTCGGGCACTCGCCTTACGCCATATTGTGGAAGACGTTGACGACGTCGTCGTCGGCTTCGAGGCGTTCGATGAGGCCGTTGACATCCTCCTGCTCCTCGGGCGAAAGTTCTCGCATAGTTAGGGGGATGCGCTCGAACTTGAACGACTTGATCTCATAGCCCTTGTCTTCAAGGTACTTGGATATGGGGCCGTAGTTCTTGAAGTCGGCATATATCATAATTTCGTCCTCGTCGCGGAACACCTCGTCNNATGTCGCAGTCGATAAGTTCAAGCTCCAGCTCGTCCATATCGATGTCGTCGCGCCAAGCGACGACGAAGCTGCACTTGCGTTCAAAAAGGAAGTCGTTCATACCCATCGTGCCCAACTCGCCCTTGCCGCGCACGAAGGCGGCGCGGATGTTGGCGACAGTACGCGTAGGGTTGTCGGTGGCCGTTTCGACCACGAAGGCGGTGCCGTGAGGACCTTTGCCGTCATATACTACTTCCTTGTAGGCCGACTTGTCCTTTTCGGTGGCGCGTTTGATGGCGCGTTCCACGTTCTCCTTGGGCATACTCTCGCTCTTGGCGGTCTGCATCAGCAGTCGCAGGCGGAGGTTGCTCGATGGGTCAGGGCCGCCGGCAAGGACGGCCAGTTCTATCTCTTTTCCAATCTTGGTGAAGGTGCGGGCCATATGTCCCCACCGTTTCAGTTTTCTAGCTTTGCGGTATTCAAATGCTCTTCCCATTGGGTAAAGGTTAATAGGGGTTAAAAGGGTTGAAAGGGTTTTAAAGGTTTTAAAGGTTTTAAGGGTTTTAAGGGGTGAAGGGGTGAAGGTTGGAGATGGTGGGGCGTACACAGGGGTACGCCCGTACGGAATTGCTATTTCTCGTTCTCCGTTTTATGCAGGCAGGATGCCTGCGCTCCATCGTTCTCCGTTCTCCGTTTAATTGAGTCCTCTGTTGCGTTTCAAGGGTTCGACGCTGGGCTCTTTGCCGCGGAAGTCGATGTACATCTTCATCGGGTCGATGGTGTTGCCGTGCGACAGCAGGAAGCGGAACTTCTTGGCCAGCTCAGGATTGTAGAGGTCGCCGCTCTCGCGGAAGGCCTCGAATGCGTCGGCGTCGAGGATGGCTGTCCAGGTGTAACTGTAATAGCCTGCCGAGTATCCGCCGCTGAAGATGTGCTGGAAATAAGGACTTTTGTAGCGGCTGATAATCTCAGGGATGAGGCCTATCTTCGCCATTGCCTGGTCTTCGAAGTCGGGCAGCACAATCTTGGTGGGCTTGGTGATGCTGTGGTAGTCCATATCAAGCAGCGATGCGGCAAGCAACTCAGTGTTGATGAAGCCCTGTCCGTAGGTGGCAGCGGCAGCGATTTTTGTAATCAAGCTGTCGGGGATGGCCTCGCCGGTCAGATAATGCTTTGCGTATTCCTTCATCACCTGCGGATGGCGGCACCAGTTTTCCATTACCTGGCTGGGCATCTCGACGAAGTCGCGCGGTACGTTGGTGCCGCTCAGCGAACGGTAGTGGCACTGGCTCAGCATCCCGTGCAGGCAGTGGCCGAACTCGTGGAAGAGGGTCTCGCTCTCGTCGAAGTTGAGCAGCGACGGTTTGTCTTTGGTGGGCTTGGAGAAGTTGCACACCATCGAGATGATAGGAATGACGTTGTTGCCGTCCTTGTCTTCATATTGTTCGCGGAAGTTGGTCATCCATGCACCGCTGCGTTTGCTCTCGCGCGGGAAGAAGTCCATATAGAGGATGGCGATGACATTGTCGCCGTCGAGCACCTCATAGCTAATGGCTTCCGGGTGATACTTGGGCAGGTCGTCATTCTCGCGGAAGGTGATGCCGTAAAGCTTGTTGGCAACGTCGAAGGCACCCTGGCGCACACGCTCGAGCGGGAAATAGGGGCGTATCACCTCTTCGTCAAGGCTGTAGCGCTCGGCGCGCAGTTTCTCGCAGTAGTAGCGCCAATCCCAAGGCTGCAGTTTCTCGCCGGGATGGTCTTTCTCAAGCATCTTCTGATATTCGTCGCGCTCCTGTTTGGCTTTCTTTAAAGCTGGTGTCCAAAGATCCATAAGACATTTGTAGACAGCTTCGGGGGTCTTGGCGAGGCAGTCGTCGAGGGTGTAGGCGGCGTGGCTTTCGAAACCCAGAATCTGGGCTCGCTCCAGGCGCAGGTTGACGATGCTGTCGATGATGGCGCTGTTGTCGTACTTGCTCCCAGGTATGCAGCGGAAAGCGTAGTTTTCCCACATAAGTTTGCGCATCTCGCGGTCGTTGCAGTTCTGCATAAAAGGCTCCCAACTGGGCATATGGAGTGTGAATTTGTAGGCTTCCTTGCAGCTGGTATCGGCTTCGGCAGCTTCCTTTGCTGCTGCCAGCTGGCCGTCGGTGAGACCCAAGTTTTTAACCTGCTCTTCGTTGAGAGTCAATGATATATCATTGGTTGCCTTCAGCACGTTGTTGCCGAAACGAAGCGTCAGCGACGACAGCAGGCTGTTGATTTCGCGGAAACGATCCTGTTTGTCGGCGGGGATGTTGGCGCCATTGCGTACAAAGTTCTTGTAGGTCTCCTCCAGCAAGCGTGGCTGTTCGCCGGTCAGCCCGAGACTTTCGCGCTGGTCGTAGACGGCCTTGACGCGCTCGAAGAGTTTGGCGTTGAGCATAATGTCGTCGCCGTGGGCGGCCAGTTTGGGCGATACCTCTTCGGCAATCTTCTCCATCTCTTTCGAGTTGATGCACTCCGACAGGTTGAAGAACACGGCGCTGACCTCGTTAAGCAGGGCTCCGCTCTGTTCCAAAGCCTCAATAGTGTTCTCGAAGGTTGGAGCTTCGGGGTTGTTGACGATGGCGTCGATTTCGGCCTTTTGCTGTTTCATACCCTCCTCGAAAGCCGGCATATAATGCTCGGGCTTTATTTTCTCAAAGTCGGGAATGTTGTAAGGCGTGTTCCATTCGCCGAAGAAAGGATTGTCCATAGATTGTTTGTTTTTGCAGGCCGTAGTCAGCAGCAATGCCGCACAGCCGATGATAAGTAAGTTTTTTTTCATTATGATTGAACGATTTGATTATTATTCAATTTACTCGATCTTCTCCAAATACTTTATAACCTCCTCAAATGACTCAGCGTTAAGCTTTTTGGCTAGAATCTTCTTGTCTTTGTCCAGCAGATAAATTTGCGGAGTAGTCTCAATGTCATATACTTCGTGCCAGTCGATGTTGGCCTCGCCGCCGTCTATGTTCAGCCATTTCAGGTTGTTGTTCTTGATGAACTCTTGCCATTTGGGACGAGTGGCGTCATCGGGTTCGCTGAGGATGGCATAGGTGGCTATGTCGCATTTGTCTCTGTATTTGGCATAGCGTTTGTAGAGATCGGGGATTATCGTTTTGCAATGTCCGCAGGTCGGCGACCAGAATACCAGCAGGGTGTATTTGTTCTGTGGGGTGTAGAGGTCGTGCCACATACCTTTGTCGTCTTTCATAATCAACTGCGGAGCGGGCTTGCCAATAAGCAGTTTCTCCCATTTGTCGGCGCGTTTCACGTTCATATCCACAGTGCTAGGCGACATCCATTCGCATAGGCCTGGTTCAATGTAGCGCTTCACCAGATGAACATACACCTCGTCGTAGCTCATAACGTTGCTTTGCAGATACTTCTCGGCGAGGGTGTGTACCAGGTAGCGGAAGTTCTCCTTCGACGGCCGGGCCTTGTCGATCAGCGGGTCGATGTATTTGATTATTATATCGGGAGGTGCATTCTTGAGGTATTGGTCGAGATAGCGGTCAAGGCGTTGTTTGAAGACCGTCATCGGGGTGCGAATCAAAGCGTCGTCGTCAAGGCGCGAGTGGTCGAAATAGTGTTCCATAAAGTATTCCCAACGCTCCTTGTCGCTCAGCTTCTTGCCCTCCTTGTCGGTAGTGGGCACATCCGGGTCGCGGGTGGCGTTCATCAGCATAGCCAGCAGGCTGTTGGGGTTGTTGTCGATATAGGCGTATTTGATGCTGTCCATGCGCAAGAACTGTTTGCGTTTGAAGTCCGCAAATGCGGCGCTGTCCGTCATAGCGGCTTTGGCCGAGTCGATGGCGCGGTAGATGGCGCGGTTGGTCTTGTGGAAGTCGAACAGCAGTTTGTTCTCCTTCGAGCCTTTAACAATCATATTGCTCTGCCATCCAGGTTCTTCAGTATCGAAATGGAAGTCGAGTTTCTCGTTGTTGTACACCGCAAATTCAACGTATGTACCCGCAGGGTTTACGAAGAAATAGAGGCCCGGCTTCAGCACCGCCTCCTTGTCCTCGAACACAAACATCCCCTTGGGTGATATGCGCGCCGTGTCGAACGAGTAGGTGCCTCCGGCGTAATAGTTGCCCAGATACATCACGCTGTCCGTGTTGCCGTATATGAATAATGTAAAGCGGTAGCCTTTGTGAGGTTCTTTCTTGCCGCGTCCAGCTTGAGCCTCCTGCATACCGAGTAGCAGGACCAGGAGGGTTAGGATGGTCAGATAGATGCGTTTCATTTCTTCAATTTCTTATGATTCTGTTGCCTATATAGTAGATTTCGGGCGTCGAAAAGTTTTAAAATTATAGTTAAAAAAATATAAAAATGCATTGCTGCATTTCATATATAACGCACAAAACACAAAAATCGTGTAGGAGAGTGAAAAAATATTTCACTCTCCACTCAACATCCGCTCCACGCTTGCTATGCGGGCAGGAGCTGTCACTTTGTCACCACCACGCGGCGTGCAGGAGTGTTGCCGACTTTGACAATATACACGCCGGCAGAGGCCACCGCCAGCGATGCCTGCGTGCCGTTGGTTGTCGTGCTGGCTACGCAGCGACCCATAATGTCGTATACATTCACATTAACAGGCTTGGCCGACTGAGTGTCGACGATGATGCGGCCTCCACGGGCGTAGACAATAGGTTCAGACGCTTGCGTGGCATCTATCTCCTCGCGTGGAGTCAGGAAATGCACGTGGAAGGTGAGCTCCGTGCCGTTCTCGCAGATATCGGTAATCACAAAACTTGTGTCGGGTGTGCCGTCGGTCAGGTAGGGGTGAGGGTCGGTGTCAGGTCCGAAGGAGGTCTTGCCTATAGCTTGGCTGAAAAAGGCACAGAAAATGTACCCGTCAACGGTGTCGATGTCGCTGCCCGGTCGGAAAATCCAGTACTGGTGGGCCTGGGTGTGGAAGTCGAAGAAGGCGTTGGCAAACATACCGTTGTAGTTGAGAGGCACGGTGTCGTTCCATCGTGCCGCAACAAGGCCGGTGCCGGGAATGCCGCTCTCGAAGGGGTCCTCCTGGCGGCGGTATTCGAAGACGAACCACTGGTTGGGGTCGATGGCCGAGCGGATGTAGTAGCAGTTCTGCGAGGCGCTCGAACCCACGCTGCGCAGCGTATAGTCGCCGTCAGCGGTAATCTCGATGGGGTCGTCGGCCACGTGTAGTATCTTGCTCTTCAATATGGCCGCCGTTTGGTTGGGAACATAGTCATAATGCATCATATCCCAGCTGAAGGCGGGATTGACATCGTTGTAGTAGAGGTAATGGTACAGGTCGGGCAGATTCAGCGAGTGCCCCATCTCGTGGCGGAACACGTGGGCGGAGAAAAGGTCTGCGCCGCCACCCTCAAACTCGAAGTTGAAGGTGTTGGGACGTATGCCGTTGATTGATACGGAGTAATCCAGCGAGTCGTGCGGAAAAAACTCCATATGGGGCCAAAGTATCGAGGCCCACTCGCCCACGTCGCCCTTGACGATGAAGCTGATGTTGTCGATGTCGCCGTCACCGTCGCCGTCGAGCACCACGTTCGGGTCCACCAGATGCAGCGAGTCGACATAGCGTACAACGCGCCCCAGCAGCTGAGCCTCGCGGTTCGAAACCCCCATAAACGGCTGCTCCCAGGGATGGTAGCCGATGGGGTTTTCAATGTTGTCGTAGGGCTGGAAGTAGCAGCGCGGCATCGGGTCGGTGTAGGAAACTATCACACCGTTCTGTATATTGTTGGTGTAGACGGTGTTGTAATGAATGTTGCCGTATGAGAGAGCATCGTAGAAGTTGTAAATGCTCAGGTAGCCGGGGGTGCGGCCGTTGAACATCGAGTCGATTTTGGCAAAAGAGTGGTTTATCTCGTCGTCGTCGGCAAAGCGCAGAAAGATGACAAGGTTGGTCAATTCGCGCGTTTCCACTTGCGCTTTCGCTCCGCAAGGGATAATGAATAATGCCGCCAATAATAAGCGAACCAGTGTGTTGAGGGTATTCTTTGTTTTCATTATGGGTTTGTTTTTCGCCGGCAAAGATACAAAAAAATCCTGTTTTAGCGGATTTTTTCCCATCCTTCCTGAATATTGCTCCCCGCCGGCACACGTCGTCCCCCGTTCCCTCTCCCTTCCCTCTATCTCAAAGTCGTACTATAATCTTACAAAAATTTTATCAAAGTTTACCATCGTAAAATTTAATAAAACTTTGGTTAAACTTTGGTAAGGCTTTGGTAAGTATTTGACCCTTGATTACCACATAGTTAAGGTAGCGCAAAAATTGTCCTTTTTCAGAAGCTCCGAAAAAGGACAAAATAGCACAGTAAATAGTTGTTGATTAGCGTATTGTCGCGAAATTCCGTTTTGGCAGGCACGGATCCGCCAGACTATTGTGTTTAGAGTCATTCTTAAAACGCCTCGTTGTTAATATGACTCATAAATCGTATTAAACAAAATCAAAACGGATTTTAAAAAACTCTGTTTTCAAAAAAAGTTGTATCTTTGCATTTTCAAAATATATGTAATATGAAATCTAAAGTTGTAATATTCACCGCTTTGTTTGTTGTACTCGGCGGTTTTGCAAAGGCTCAGCATTTCGCTACCGACATTCAGGAAGAGCATTTGAAGGGCAGCGTCAAGTCGGTTCTGACTACGGTGCGCACGCCCCAGGGTCGCGTTGTGGGTCAGCCTAAACGCAACAATTTCAATCGTCAAGGGTATTTTACGCAGAACACATACTACGACACGATGGGCAACCCCGTTATCGTGGTAAGCTATACCTATGACAAGAAGAACCGCCTTGTGAAGGACACGAGGGCTCACGAGTCGAACAAAGAGTTGCTGTCGCAAACCATCTACAGTTATGACACGAGCAAAAACGCTATCGTGGCTGATATGTATGACATTTCGGATTCGCTGACGGAGCGTACGGTGTATTATTTCGACAAGAAAAATGTACTTGAGAAGGTTTCTGTGTATGACGAATCGGACAAGATGCTGGCTTCGACGCAGTATGAGTATAACAGCTACGGATTCCGCACGTTGGTGACATTCACCGAGGGCGAGGCGGGCATCTATAAGGGCACCGAGAAGTACCGTTTCGACACCGATGGTTTCCTAACCGAGAAATGTTCTTATTACCTGACCACCCTTCGCCAGGCTTTCCTCTATACATTTTATTATGACGAGCAGGGCAACTGGACTCAGGCTTATGTCTATCACGTGACTCCGACCGACGGTTATCTCTATCAGGTGATAACACGCCAAATTTCTTATTACGAATAGGATTCTTTCCCCGAAAAAGGGTGTCGGCGACGTTGGAGAGAAGAAATATTTTGCTTTGCTTGGTGTTGATAATTAGACTCTTGTGAAAAGAATTGAGCGCAAGGCGGAAAAATATTTTGTCAGTTTGGAAAATGTGTGTACTTTTGCAAACTCAAATTGAATCGAAAATTAGTATTTTTTTATAACAATCGTTTAAAAAACCACTGTTTAAAACGGCAAAAAAATCAAGAAAATGAAAAAAGGTATCCATCCATCGAATTACAGACTCGTTGTGTTCAAAGATATGTCTAACGACACTATGATACTTACCAAGAGCTGTGCCAACACCAAGGAGAAAGTTGTCTATACCGACGGTAACGAGTATGACGTTGTGAAGCTTGAAATCTCCAACACTTCGCATCCTTACTTCACTGGCAAGCTGAAACTGGTCGACACCGCTGGACGTGTTGATAAGTTCATGAGCAAGTACAAAAGATATAACAAGAAATAATAGTAGTTTGTTTTAGGTTAAATGTTAGGAAAAAGCTCTTCTCGTAAGAGCTTTTTTTTATTGCCGTAAAATGAAACTTTTTTTGCTTTGTGGCGTAAAATATTGTGTTTTTTGCTGTGAGGGCAAAGTGTAATGACATTAACGAGTAATATGATTCTATGAAGAACAATTATATAGACGAACTATTTAACAGTGTAGCCGAGTGTGCGAGTGCGAGTTCCGCTATGATTGAGGTTGTCCCGATGTCGGAGGACGGCAATATGGAGGAGTTTCTGTTTGAGAACAATCCCAATTGTCCCAACCGTATACCTATTCTGCCAATGACGGGCAATGTGCTCTTTCCGGGCACCATTACGCCTGTCACCATAACTCGTGAAATGTCGCTGAGACTGTTGCGCAAGGTGGCGGAAACGGGCGACTATATAGGCGTGGTGACTCAGCGTAACGACTATGTCGACATACCCGAGCGCACCGACCTCTACGATATTGGATGCCTTGCACAGGTGGTCAAAGTCATTGATATGCCTAACAACGATGTTGTCGGCATACTGAGGGGCAGCACCAGTTTCAGGCTTGGCGACATAGTATCGGCCAAGCCATATCTGATGGCTGAGAGACTGCCTGCGGTAACTGCCGATACGGTCGATAATTTCACGAAGGATGACAAGGAATCGGTCAAGATTCTTGCACGCAAATACACCGCCTACCTCAAGTCGGTCAATCCTAACGATGTGACGATAAAGACTATCAAGGAGATTCGCGGTCCGCGTATGCTTACCAATTTTATCTCGTCGCATATCGAAATTGACGTTCCGTCGAAACAGAAGCTACTGGAAGTAGCAACTTATGCCGAGCGTATAGTAGGCTTGATACGTCATATACAGGGACTTGTGTCGATGGAGGACCTGCGTCACGAGATTCAGGAGAAGACCCGCGTCACGATGGACCGCCAGCAGCGAGAATACTTCCTCAACCAGCAGATGCACGTAATACAGGAGGAGTTGGGCGGAGGTTCGAGCGAAGCAGAGGTGAAACGCCTGCGCGAACGTGCCGAGAAGATGGAATGGTCGAAAGAGGTTGGTCAGCATTTTGAACACGAACTGGAGAAACTGAGCCGCATATCGCAAATGTCGTCCGACTATAGTGTGCAGCTCAACTACCTTAATGTACTTCTTGATTTGCCGTGGGGCCACAGGGGAGTCGTCAACACCGATATGGCAAAAGCCCGCAAGCGTTTGGACAGCAATCATTTTGGATTGGAGAAGGTGAAGGAGCGCATACTCGAAATGATGGCTGTGCTCAACCTCACCGACCAGCGCAAGTCGCCGGTGCTCTGTCTGGTGGGTCCTCCGGGTACCGGCAAGACCTCGTTGGGCAAATCTATCGCTGCGGCGCTGGGGCGTGAATATGTGCGCATCGCTTTGGGCGGCGTCCACGACGAGGCTGAAATCAGAGGCCATCGCCGCACCTATGTTGGCTCGATGCCGGGACGCGTCATCAACGGTATGATCAAGGCCAAAGTCAGCAATCCTGTCTTTGTGCTCGACGAGATAGACAAGGTGCAGGCAAACAATTTCAGCGGCGACCCGATGGCGGCGTTGCTCGAAGTGCTTGACCCCGAGCAGAATGTGTCGTTCCACGACAACTATCTTGATGTCGACTACGACCTCTCCAATGTCCTCTTTATTGCTACCGCCAACACTACGGCAGGCATCCATCCGGCGTTGATTGACCGTATGGAGATTATCGAGGTGCCGGGCTACATTATGGAGGAGAAGCTGCAGATAGCCACTCAGTATCTTGTGCCGCGCCAGCTTAAGGAGAACGGCTTCAAACGAACTTCGTTCACCTTCTCGACCGAGCTGCTGCGCGCCATTGTAGAAGACTATACCCGTGAGTCGGGTGTGCGCCAGCTGGAAAAGATGATCGCCAAGATTATCCGCAACCGTGCCGTGAAGGTGGCTTCGAAAGAGGCTGCAGAGAAAAGAATAAAAGTTGAAGAGCTGCGCCCTATACTGGGATTGCCCATACATCAAAACGAGCGCCGCGGCGCAGAACCGCGTGTGGCTGTGGTTACAGGTCTTGCCTGGACGCAGGTGGGCGGCACGATACTATATATCGAGGCTTGCACATCGAAAGGCAAAGGCAACTTGACGATGACCGGCAATCTGGGCGACGTGATGAAGGAATCGGCTACGCTGGCATACGAATATCTCAAGGCTAACGCTAGACATCTCGGCATCGACCCCGATGTGTTTGAAAAGACCAATATCCATATCCACGTCCCCGAAGGGGCAACGCCGAAGGACGGTCCGTCGGCCGGCATCACAATGTTTACTGCTATGGTCAGCGCTTTCACCGGTCGCAAGGTACGCCCTGAGTTTGCTATGACGGGCGAGATAACTCTGCGCGGAGCCGTCACTCCTGTGGGTGGCATCCGCGAGAAAATCCTTGCTGCCAAGCGTGCCGGCATAACGGATATAGTACTATGCGAGGACAACCGCCGCGATGTGGAGGAAATTACACAGGCTTATCTCGAAGGACTAACATTCCATTACATCAAAGAGATGTCGCAGGTGCTGCCAATAGTACTGCTCGGTAACCGTAAAAACAAACTAAAGAGATAATCTAACTTCCACTTTAACTTCCATTTTAACTCCTACTTATACTCCTATCTTATCGAAAAAGACTATGAAACGTATTTTAATATATTTGCTGGTGATGGGTGCTGTTGCATCGTCGATGGCTCAGAATACAGAGCCGAGGGGTGTCAACAACTCTTTGCAGACCGCTACGCTGTCGTCGTTCCGTCTGCCAGCAAAGACCTATGACATTTGTTTCCTCGACGGCAAACTGCACGTCTCTACCGATGGTATGCTCTTTGCAGTCAAGGTCGCCGACGGACTTTTGGGTTTCCCCGAAATCGATACCGCACTTACCTCTATCGATCATCAGATGACTTATGCTGTGCGCCACCCATCGACAAATCTCCTGTATTTTACTAAAAAGGATGCGAAGGGTGTCAGTTGCTTATTTGAATACTATGAGAAAAAGCCTGGCAAATACGACATACGTCGAGTGAAACCTTACGGGTTTTCATATTCTGTTGAGCATCCTGTCTTTTCTGCCGACGGGCGTGTTATGGTATTTGCATCTGATTGTCCCATTGGTTTTGGCGGCCGCGATTTGTGGTACAGCGAATTGAAGAACGGCGAATGGCAGTACCCTCAGAATATGGGACGCCGCATTAACACCGAAGGTGAAGAGTCGATGCCAGCTATGTATGGCGAGTTCCTGCTTTTCTCGTCAGACGGGCGTAGTGACAGCTATGGTGGCAACGACCTCTACGCCACACGCCTTGTGGCTCTCGAGCAGACTGGCGACACCGTGATGATGTTTCCTATTGGTCGTAGTGCCGTTCATAGTCTTGAGGCCCCGTTTTGTTCTGAAAACGATGATTTTGGCTTTGTCGTCGATGGTTCCGGCATTGGCTGGTGGCTGTCGCGCGACACAGCGGGCAACGAAACCTATCATACATTTGCCGGACGTATGGATTGCGTCAAGCTTACTGGCGTGGTGTCGGACATCAATGGTTTGCTGATGTCAGGAGCCGATGTGGTTGCAACCCAAAAAGACCGTCAAATTGCATCTGTTAAATGCGACGGCGAAGGACGTTTCTGTCTTTTTCTGCAGCCGGAACAGGACTACGAACTTACTTTTTCGGCTCCCGACCATTTTGTCTTCAAACAGCAAATGAGTCTTGTACGCACCACGGATAATATGCTATATGCCAGTGAGAAATACAATGTAACTCTTCTCTCTTTCGATCTTGGCAAGTCCTATTCGTATGACGATTTGTTCAACTCGTCGGTAAGCAGCGAATTGTCGGCTGCAGGACGGAAAAGGATGGATTTGATGGTCCGTTTCCTGATCGAGAATCCCCATCTCCGCCTTACCATAGCCTCGGCCTATAACCAGAGCTCCGACGCGCCTTTCTGCTCGTTGCTGAATAATTCGAGGCTACGCGCGCTAACGGATTATATTAAGTCGAAGGGCGTGCCTCTTTCGGCGATAACAACCTCTACAACCAAGCCTTCCAACGCAGGAGCGGAAGCTGACGACGAGCCTGTGATGTCGGCTGCGGCTGTGTCGTCAAAGACAGTATTTTTCACTTTTTCACGATAGTTTTCCTCAGACATAGTTTTTTTCAACGTTTCGACAGCTGGCAATAAAATGTCGGCTGTTTTTTTTGTTATTGTTGAAAATAAGCAATTGTGTAATGTGCTGATAATTAATGATAAATAAAATATATAAATAATTTTTGCAATAATAAAAAAAAAATGTGTAATTTTGCAACGCAATAATTATGAAAAAATGAACGTAAATTATATGAAAAAATCGTTTTTGGCTATAGCGGCTCTGATTGCGATGCTGTTTATGCCTGGCATGATATCCGCCCAGCTACAGGTGACACACGGCACTTCGTTGGGAATTACTCCCGACTCGCTGGTGCGAAGCGTGTTGGTCGGACAGGGCGTTGAGGTATCCAACGTTAAGTTCAACAATGCATCAGGTATTATTAACTGTAACGCCATAGGTACATTTACTACGGGCAACACACCAACAAACATAGGGCTTTCATCGGGTATTATTATTGGTACGGGCGATGTCAATTTTGCTACGGGACCAAATAATAACGGAGGTGGCAATGGAAACAGCGGCGCTGCAAGTTGCGTTAGCCAGTCGTGTGCGCCGTTGATGAATGATGCTTCAGGTTCGACAAATGATTGTTCGGTTTTGGAGTTTGACTTTAAACCACGTTCCGATTCCATCAAGTTTCGTTATGTCTTTGCATCGGAAGAGTATCCTGAATATGTATGTGCCAATGTTAATGATATTTTCGCTTTCTATATTACTGGTGTAAATCCCAATGGCGGAACATACAGTAACTTTAATATGGCGAGGGTGCCTGTCACGAATGATGTCATTTCAATCAATACCGTAAACGGCGGTTCGTCGGCAGGTTCGTCGACACCTTGTATATTGACTAACTCGCAATATTATGTTGACAATACAGGTGGAACAACGATACAATATGACGGTTTTACCGTTGTTATGACTGCAGAGGCAAAGGTGGTCCCGTGCCAGACTTACCATCTGATTATGGCTATAGCCGATGTTAGCGACAATGTGTGGGATTCTGGCGTTTTCCTTGAGGCCAACAGCTTGACTTCAAACGCTATCTCGTTTGCTTTCGATAATTCGCTAAACCCGACGGCTCCCGAGGATCTCTACGAGGGTTGCCAAGCCAAGGTCGTTATGACAAGACCTTATCAGACAGCTACGCCTACACCTATTCACGTCTCGGTTCAAGGTGATGTGAGCAACGGCGTTGATTTTGAGATATGGAACTCTATTTTTTCGTTTCCGGCCAACTCTGATACGCTGATCAAGAACCTATCCCCTTATCAGGACGGTGAGGATGAAGGTACAAACGGAGTCGAGTTTGCACGTTTTGTGATGTGGGCGGATAATGGCTGTCTCTATTCCGACACGATGGAGTTCAATATTATTGACACACGGCCGTTGGAGGTTACTATAGAGCACGACACTATGACCAGCAACACCACTAACGTACAGCTAAGGGCTGCCATCACCGGTGGTATGCCCAACCGTACCGTTACTTGGACCAATCTGCTCGACCCAATGGCACAGCAACGTACAGGCGAATCGATAGTGGTTAACACTTTCCGCGATATGCGATGGTTGGTGGAGGTGATGGATGCCTGTGGCAACTTCGGGACGGATACTATGCTGGTTGGCGTGCGTCACGATTTCGCTCGCCTCACCCCGTCGCCCGATACCACGATATGTGCACTCGAGCCTCTCGACCTTAGTGTGAGGGGCGCCGACAGCTGCGTGTGGTTCATCTCGGGTCAGGCGCATCCAATACAATCGAATGGCGACTCGGTGCTGCACATCAATCCTACTGAAATAGCACGATATGTGGTGCATTCCTATAAGTGGTGGAACAACCAGTATTGGGAGGATGTCGATTCAATAGATGTTATCGTTGTTCCTTTGCCCGAGGTGAGTGCAACCACCAGTACTCCGCGTATTTGCGAAGGCTCTTCAGTGACCATCACCGCCACGGGTACCAACAACTATTCGTGGGATGGAGGCGTTACTTTCGAGGAGTCCTCTTCGCACACCTATACTCCCGATTCTTCGACAGCATATATCATTCATGGCCTTACAAACGGCGCAGAATGCTACGGCCACGATACGGTTTACATTACCGTCGACACTATGCCCGATATCTATATCAATGATGGCGGCGGTGTGTGCGGCGGCGAAGAGGCCGAACTTACAGTACAGACCTCGGCCGAAAGTTTCAGCTGGTCGGCAGCTCCGCCCGATCCCTCGCTGGGAGGACAGGAACAGCACGGCACAATTATTGTGAATCCGCCAATTACAACGGTATATACGGTGACGGCTGTGAACGGCGTTTGCACCAATACGGCGCAGACAACCGTGGCTGTCGAGCCTCAGCCGATAGCTATTGGCGAGGTTACGCCGCGCACCGTTTCGCTGGGTACTATGGAGGCGGTGTTTAGTGACAAGAGCGAGCATTCTAACAGCCGCCAATGGGAGTTTCCCGACGGTGTGGTTAAGACCGAGCGCGAGGTGTCGTACGTTGTGCCTGACGATGTGGATTCGGTGAATGTACTGCTCACGGCATTCAATCCGTATATGTGCTTCGATACTACCACGGTTACTGTGTATGTGGATCATACGACGCTATGGGCGCCCAATGCTTTTACACCCGAGGAAAGCACTAATAACACCTTCCTTGTCAAGGTCAACGATGTTCAACGTTATCACATCTTCATATACGACCGCAGGGGTGCGCTCGTTTTCGAGTCCTACGACCCTGAAATGGCTTGGGACGGAAAAGCCCAAAATGGTGAAAAATGCCCTCAAGGAGTATACACATATCTCATTTCCTGCCACAAAATCACCTATCCTTTCGAACAGATTGTTCGTAAGGGAACTGTGGTGTTACTTAGGTAGTTAGCGTGGTATTGGCGATGGGTTGAGAAATAAAAATAAAAAAAAATTTGGTGGGTATCTGAAAAAGTAGTACTTTTGCACTCGCTTTTGAGGAGGGGAAAGTCACTTTTCCCGATGCAAAAAGCAGAGTCCAGTTCGGGGCGTGGCGCAGTTGGCTAGCGCACTTGCATGGGGTGCAAGGGGTCGNNAGTTCGAGTCTTCTCGCCCCGACAGAAAAAAGGTTCTTTGCAAAGAACCTTTTTTTATTTATCTCCGTCCCGCCTCTATCTCAATTCTGGGTCAATTCTGGGTTTACGCATAATTTTATATTCGTTAAAATATTTTTACGCTTTTCGCGTTTTATAATTCAAAATGCTCTGTTTATGACAATCGAACAACTTTATTCGGAATATTTGAAGCGTCGCGACATCGTCACCGATTCACGCAAGGTCCGCGAAGGATGTATCTTCTTTGGTCTCAAGGGCGAGAACTTCGATGGCAATCGCTTTGCCGCCTCCGCGCTCGAACAAGGTGCCGCCCTTTGTGTGGTCGACAATCCTGAATTCAAGCTTGACGAGCGCTGCATCCTTGTTGAGGACTCGCTCAAGACGCTTCAGGAACTAGCTCGCTATCATCGCAGCCAGCTTACAATCCCCGTGATAGGCATTACAGGCACCAACGGCAAAACGACGACCAAGGAACTGGTGAATGCTGTGCTCTCGAAACGTTACCGCGTCCACGCCACGCAAGGCAATTTCAACAATCACCTCGGTGTGCCGCTTACGCTGTTGTCAATGCCTGCCGACACCGAGATTGCCATCGTCGAGATGGGAGCAAACCATCCTGGCGAGATTGATTTCCTGTGCAATATCGCAAATCCCGAGTTCGGATTGATTACTAATGTCGGCAAAGCCCATCTTGAAGGTTTCGGCTCGTTCAAAGGTGTGATTCGCACCAAGACAGAACTTTACAAGCATCTTGCGGCTATGGCTGGAGTCATATTTGTCAATGCTGACAACGAGATACTTATGGAGCGTGCCGAAAAGATGTCGCAGCTGCCGTCGAGCCCATCGATGCTTCCAGGAGTAATCCCTTCGATTCCCGGTGCGCAGCCCTCGGATTATACCGACGACTTCAAAGTTCGCGGGGTTAATATGCCTATGGCTTCGGTGGTGACATACGGTAGCAGCGAGATGGCTGAATACAAGGGCTCTTTTGTTTCGGCCGACCCCTATATGAAGTTCTATTTTGAAGATGATGATAATGTGTATACCGTTCAGTCGCAGCTGATTGGCGCTTACAATTACGACAATGCTATGGCTGCGGTATGTGTAGGACGCTATTTCGGAGTGGAACTGTTTGATATCAAGACGGCTATTGAGGAATACTGCCCGTCGAACAACCGATCGCAGTTCAAGCGCAGCGAGCGTAATGCGCTGATTCTGGATTGCTATAACGCCAATCCGTCAAGTATGGGCGTCGCCGTTGATAATTTTATCGGTATGAATGCCGAAAACAAGATTGTTATGCTTGGTGGGATGAAAGAGTTGGGCGGCGACTCAAAGGCTGAGCATCAGAGGCTTTTCGATAAAGTCAAGAGCGGTGGTTTCAGTCAGATTTATCTTATCGGAGAGGAGTTCCGCTTTGCCGAAAGGGAGAAGAACGTAAGGTGGTTCGCTACCAGCGGCGATGCTTTGGATTATTTGAAATCCAATCAAATAAGTGGCGCGACAATTTTGATAAAGGGTTCCAATTCGAACAAGATGTGGCTCCTTGAGGAGGCTCTGTAAATTAAAATATAAACTGAATTTTTATTTGTGTATAATAATTTAATAATAGTGACGTTATACATAATCAAATAAACTAAAATCAGGAAAAACAATAATAATTATTATGAAGAAAATACTTGTTTTTGCGGCAGTTGCCGTGATGTCGATGGGCGCGCTTATGGCCCAGAACACTTTCAAGGGTGTTATCACCTACTCTGTAACCTCCACCGGCGAAACGGCATATACTGTGCCGGATCAGTTTGCTACTGCCGAATTGAAGGTTTTTGATAACAAGGTGTTGACCTCCAGTATGATTTTTGCAGGAAGTCCTCTTGTCAACAGCGTCCTTATCGATGGTCACACTCAGTTCACCTGCTGGGATTTGAGTATGATTTTTATGTATCTCTCGCAGAATGATGTGGATCTTGGTTATAAAGGTTCTAGCAAAATCCTGTCAAAGCACGAATACACCCAGAAAGACATTGATAGTCTGACCATTCCCTGCACTGAAGGTTTCTATATCGAATATGTTGCAGGTGAAACCAAGACGATTGCCGGAACAACTGCGAAGAAGGCTGTCATTCACGTTTTCAATGAAGATGGCGATGAACATACCACCGTTATTTGGTATAGCGACGAGATGGGTCCCGATGTCAACTTCCTGTTCAACGGAGTTAAGGGTGTTGCTCTTGAATATTCGATGGATTTGGGAGAAGGCAAGCAACTTACTCTTACCGCCAGCGAAATCAAGAAAGGCAAAGTGAAGGAAGTGGATATGCTTCTGCCCAGTGGCTATGAGGTGATTTCCGACAATGATTTCAAGGCTCTTTGGGAACAGATTAAGGAAGAGATGGAGTATCTGCAAGAGGAATAATATATTATGGCTAAAAAGAAGAAAAAAGTCAAACCCACTAAGGAGGGAGGCCTGAAGCAGTTTCTGGCCTCCCCTCAGTTTGCTATCGTCCGAGGTTCGTTCTATTTGCTGCTTGCTGTCTTTTCAGTAGTGGCAATAATCAGTTATACGTTCTGGTATATTAAGTTAGGCCTTGAGCCCTCCAGGATGGTAAATTGGTGCGGCACGTTTGGTGGCTGGCTGGCGTCGATATTGGTTAGCGGCTCGTTCGGCATTGCATCGTTGGGTTTGTGTTTTCTTCTATTTATATATGGTATGCGACTGATAGTCACACACCATAAGTCTAAGTCGGAGAAGGCTCCGCGCCGCACATTGTGGCGCGACGACCGTCTGTTCCGTAAGACTTTGTGGTCGGTGTTGTTCTGGGTTATGTGGCTTTGCACAACGATAGGGTGGCTTGCCAATCCCGAGGACGCCGACCAGCATACAATAGGTGCCTCTTTGTCGGGTGTCGTTGGTACCGAGCTGGCGAGAATTCTCGACGGATTCCTGCATATCGGTTTGCCTATTTTGTTGCTGTTCCTCGCTGTGCTGATTTTGTTGATGGTGCACCACGTGCGCATTCCTTTGCCCGAACGCAAGGAACGTCCGCAAGAAGATGCTAAGCCTCAGGAAATTGTTAGAGATGAGGAAAATGACGATGATGATGAGAAACCGGGATTTCTGAATCGGCTGTTCGGTAGGCATAAAGATGCAGCGATTGACGCTGAGAAAGACGACGAAGAAGATAATGAAGGAGCTGATTTTGAGCCTGATTCCCATCTTGACGATATGTATGAGGCCCGGAAAGCGGAGAATGAAAAACTGAAAACTGAAAACGAGGACGACATTCCTGAAAAGATTACCTTTAGTATTGACGATGAGTTTGAAAGAATCAACCGTCGTGCAGGTCATCCTGGCGAAAATAGTGGAGCTCAAGGTACAGATCCCATCTTTACTGTAAATGATGTAAAAGGCAACGACGGTGGCGGCATTCAACCTGAAGAGAAAGATGAATTGGAACCTGACGACTATCGTGTTCATTACGGCATTGACGAACCCTATGACCCGAAGCTGGATCTGAAGGATTTTAAGATGCCCGATACGGACATCCTTGAGGACTGGGAGAAGAAAAACGTCAAGGTAACTAATGAGGAACTGGTGTCGAACAAGGACCGCATCGTGGATACGCTCCGCAACTACGGTATTGAGATTGTTGAAATCACCGCGTCGCCAGGACCCACGGTCACTCTTTATGAGATAAAGCCCGCACCGGGCATACGTATCTCGAAAATCAAGAGTCTCGAAGATGATATAGCCCTTTCGCTTTCGGCTTTGGGCATACGTATTATTGCACCTATTCCCGGCAAGGGATCCATTGGTATTGAGGTGCCTAACGCCAACCCGCAGATAGTGTCGATGAAGACTATGCTGACCAGCGACGCCTTTAATAACAGCAAAGCGGAGTTGCCTATCGCCTTTGGTAAAACAATATCGAACGATGTGTTTGTCACTGACTTGGCCAAGATGCCTCACCTCTTGATGGCTGGTGCTACAGGTACAGGTAAGTCGGTGGGTCTTAATGCTGTTATCGCCTCGCTGCTGTACAAGAAGCATCCTGCCGAGTTGAAGTTCGTTATGGTTGACCCGAAGAAAGTAGAACTATCGCTCTACAACGCCATCGAGCGTCATTATCTAGCTAAACTGCCCGACTCGGAAGAGGCTATCATCACCGATGTGAAGAAGGTGGTGCGCACACTCAACTCGCTCTGTATCGAGATGGATCAGCGCTACGACCTGCTCAAAGCTGCCAAGGTGCGCAACATTCAGGAGTATAATCCAAAATTCATCAACCGTCAGCTCAATCCTGATCACGGACATCGTTACCTGCCTTATATAGTGCTTGTTATCGACGAGTTTGCCGACTTGATTATGACGGCCGGCAAGGAGGTAGAGCTGCCAATTTGCCGTCTGGCACAGCTGGCGCGTGCTGTGGGTATCCATCTGATTATAGCCACCCAGCGTCCTACGACCAATATCATCACGGGTGCAATAAAAGCCAACTTCCCGGCACGTATTGCATTCCGAGTTATCTCGGCTATCGACTCTCGTACCATCCTCGACACCGGTGGCGCCAATCAGCTCATCGGGCGTGGTGATATGCTCATTGCTTTGGCCGGCAAGGATTTGGTGCGTTGCCAATGTGCTCTTATTGAGACTGTCGAGATTGAACGCCTGTCGCGTTTTATTGGTGAACAGCGCGGATATGCCGACGGTGAAGGTTTCCTGCTGCCTGAGTATCTTGACGAAAACGACGAACCCAACAAGGAGTTTGACGCCAAATCAAAGGATGAGTTCTTCAACGATGCTGCACGTCTCGTCGTCGCCTCGCAGTTTGGCAGCACATCGCTCTTGCAACGTAAACTGTCGCTGGGTTACAACCGCGCCGGCCGTATTATCGACCAGCTCGAAGCTGCTGGAATCGTTGGCCCTTACAATGGCTCGAAGGCTCGAGAGGTGCTTATCAAAGACGAGGTTGCCCTTGAGGATTTGCTTAAAAGTCTTTAGTCTTGGAAATCAAGGAATACATTAGATCTATGTCGTCGTCCTCCGGCGATGTTCTCGATTCTGTTGAGCGTTGGGCGCATCTGCACACGGCCCAGCCTCAGATGCTTTGCGGCTCTTACGAAGGAAGATTGCTGACGATGCTTTGTCGCTCTCTGAATGCAAAAAATGCGGTCGAAATAGGTGCTTTTGTCGGCTATTCCACCATTTGCATCGCCCGTGGCTTAGCCGATGGGGGAGTGCTCCACAGCTTTGAAATCAACGAGGAATATAAGGATGTCATTCTACGCCATCTTTCTATGGCTGATGTCGACAATCGCGTGGCTCTGCACATCGGTGACGCTAAAGTGCTGATATCGCAGTTGATTCCAGACGATTGCCGAAATGTGGATTTTGCATTTATCGATGCTGATAAAAGGCACACCAGAGATTATTATGATATGCTTGTTCCGCGTATGCGGAGGGGAGGCATTATTGTGGTCGACAATGTGCTGTGGGGCGGGAAAGTGCTCGATTTAGAACGTAACAGGGACATTGATACGCAATATATAAACGTATTTAATGAGTATGTTAAGACAGACAAAAGGGTTGAAAATATCTTGCTGGATATCAGAGATGGATTGATGATTTGTAGTGTGTTGTAAAAATTTTTTTTCCGAATCAAAAAAAATTGGTAATTTTGCATTTTGATTTAGACTATATATTAGACATCATAATATGAAAAAGTTGCTGTTTTTCTTAGGCGCTATAGTTGTGCTTTTTGTTGTAACTTCCTGTACAAAAGAGCGCACCTGCCGCTGTGCAGTTTTTGGTGCTCAGGCCAATCCGCAGAAGATACGTATCATCAAAATCGACAAAGGCTCTTGCGAGGATGTGCGTTATGTGCTTTTCGACCAGGATCCTGTGCTCTATCCTGACATTACCGACTCTGTTTTATGTACAGATTTCGATTTTGAACCATATACTAACAATTGATTTTGATTGAATATGAAAAAAAGAAGATTCATTATAGCTGTTTTGCTTGTAGCTGTTATTTTCACCCTTGGTGCCTGCAAGAAAAGCCGTTATTGTCATTGTATAAGTGAAAGTTATCAATATGTATCTTTAGACGGTGTGACGCACACCATCGCAGATACCGTGGTGGTCAACGTTGACCGTGGATTCAAATGTGCCCATATCTTGGAGTTGGGTATCCAGGAACTCAAAAATGGAGAGTATGTCACTTCGACTCGCAAGGTCGACTGCGTCGAACTGGATGTTGATAATGTCACTACCATTCCATCGCAACATCCTACAGATTAATTGAATGAAGGCTTTGAGTGTTTCGGCAAGTGTGCTGAAGATACTTGTCGGAGTTGTGTTTATCATCTCCGCTGTCTCCAAGTTTATAACCATCGACAGCTTCGAGATGTATGTGTTCAGTTTCGGACTCTTTCCGCTGGGCGTATCTTTCTATATTGCCCGCTTCGTGCTCGTTTTTGAGTTGATACTGGGCACAGCCTTGATTTCGCATCGCCATCATCGGTTTACGTTGCTGATGACGTTGTTGTTCTTGCTCTGTTTCATAGCGTTCCTCACCTACGCACACCTTGTTGGCCGCACCGACAGCTGCCATTGCTTTGGCGATATGCTGCCCTTCGACCCTGTGCAGTCGATACTTAAGAACGCCGTATTGATTTTGATACTTTTGTTTGTATACAAGTTTGCTTCAACCGAATGGTATCCACGTTGGTGGCTTGTGATGATAATATATCTGTTGACGGCGGTTGTGCTGTTCTTCTATATGGTCAAAGTTCTGTATGCCCTTGATATGCTGGCTCTGGTGTTGATGATTGTTGTGCTATGCGTGGGACTGTTGGCGTCGATGCCTTTCTATGGCAGATGGTACGTAACCACAGCGCTTGTTTTGGCACCGTTGGTGGCAACTTTCATACTTACACCGCCAGATAGCTGGTTTTATACCGATACCGACGAGCGTTTCGACAAAGATCTGTTCCTTGAGCAGATAGGGGTAGGCGAGAATGCAGTTGTGACCGACAGCACGGAGGTGGTATCGGGGTCGGAATTGAGCGGATTAGGTTTGGCGAAAGGCCGTCACATTATTGGTTTCTTCAGTCCTAAGTGCGGCTATTGCAGGTTAGCGGCTGAAAAGTTGTCTACCATTGTCACCCGCCACGAACTTGATGGCGACAGGATTATATATATCTTTCCGCAAGTGAAGGATACCGCAAGTTATGCCAATTTCTATAAAATGTCAAGATCGGCACATTATAATGAGTCAAGGATAGACAAAGATGTTTTTGTTAAAATAACCCGCGCCTCGTTCCCGATAGTACTGCTGTTGGACGATGGCGAAGTAAAGGCTTCGTTTGCTTATCGCAACATCGACGAAGCTCTTGTGCGGGATTTTCTAAAAAAAGAGTAGAACGTTATGAAGAAAAGGTTTTTTGTATTTGCTTTGCTGTTTGCGGTATTGTGTGTGTCGTGTGGGAAGACTTGCCGCTGCTATCGTCGCGACGGTAATGTCGACGAGTTTGATATGGCCGATCTCGATGCTGCAGGAATATCCTGCGAGGAAAAGGAAAGCATCAACTTTGGATATACCTATTCTCTTTGCGAAAGAGTGACTTTTTAGAAGCGGCTCTGTTCAACCTTTCAGTTTCTTTATTATCTTGTTTACCAAGGTTCGTTCGTTGTAGAGTACTACGCCTAGATAGACGAGTATCAGTAGCGTGTTGACTGTCAGCGTCAGCCATTCCGACGGGAACTTAACGCAATTCATTGCTGCAAAGATGGCGAGGGCCACGGCGAAATAGCCGAGAATTGACTTTATGGGATAATGAATCGGATTGTAATGCTGTCCGATGAAGTAGCTTAGCAACATACAGACTCCGTAGCCGCAGAATCCGCCCCAGGCGCAAGCGATATATCCGTAGCGGGGCACAAAAATGAAGTTTACGGCCAACAATACCGCGCAACCGATTCCAGACAATATGGCTCCCCACCAGGTTTTTGCTATTAGTTTGTACCAGAACGACAGGTTAAAATAGATGCCCATAAATATCTCCGCCATCATTACGATGGGAACCACCTGCAAGCCTTCCCAATAGCGTTCGGAAATAATGTTGCGCAGAATGTCCATATATCCCACAACGGCTAGGAAGGCGAGAAGTGTGAACATAACGAAATACTTCATTACCAGTGCTTGACTCTCTTTGCTTTCCTTGCCTTCGCTAAAGACAAACGGCTCGTAGGCGTAGCGGAAAGCCTGAGTTATCATAGCCATTATCATCGCTATCTTCACGCAGGCGCCATAGATGCCCAGCTGGGCGTCGCCTTCGGGACCGGGAATGATGAATCGGTAGCATATCTTGTCGGCGACTTGGTTCAGGATGCCAGCCAATCCCAGTAGCAGCAACGGCCACGTGTAGCGCAGCATCTGGCGTACAAGACTCCAGTCAACGCAATGTTTCATCAAACGCAGTTCGGGCAGGAACGCAAGCGTGATGGGCAGCGTGCAGATAAGGTTGGTGAGAAAGATGTAATATACCTGACGGTCAGCGTTGTACCACCCCATCATATCAGGGTGCGAAACAGCTAGTTTGGGTGCTGCAAGGAATACAAAGAGGTTGATGCCGATGTTGCAGAAAATGAACAGCAGTTTGAGGAATGCGAACTTCCAAGCGCGCCCCTTGAAGCGAAGGAAAGCGAAGAGGATTGCCTGGAAAGCGTCGAAGGCAACGATGGTGGCCATAATGCGGACATATTCCGGATGGTCGGCGTAGCCGGCAGAGCCCGCGATGGGACCGATGAAGGCGTAGATGACTATCAAGAACAGCAGCGCAACGCCGCCAACCATATACAAAGCTGTCGAGAACACCGTCTCGTAGCGCTCCTTATTGTTGTTGGCGAAATAGAAGAAGGTGGTCTCCATACCGAAGGTGAGCAGTACGAGGAAGAGGGCGGTGTAGGCGTAGAGATTGGTGACCACGCCGTAGTTGCCAGAGCTCACAAGGGTATAGGTGTAGAGCGGTACGAGCAGATAGTTGAGGAAGCGGCCTACAATAGAGCTGAGACCGTATATCATTGAATCAGAGAAGAGTTTCTTTAACGAATTGGTGCTACTCATAATAGACGATTTTTGACGAATAACTGAATTTGATGAAAAAAATTATGCAATGCAATCAAAAAACTTGTTTGCAAACCCAGAAGTGACCCCTAGGCGACCTAGAAGTGACTCGGAAGCGGTTCTTGGACGACCTAGAGTTGACCTAGAATTGACCCAGAGTTAGAGTTGCGAAAAATATTAAAAATATCAAAAATCGGGGATGAATGGTTGCTAATTGAAAAAAGTTTGGTATTTTTGCATTTTTATAATTAATATGATAAAAATGCGAAATCGTTTATATAGAGTTTGTTTGGTCTTAGTTGCGGTTTTTTTGGCTGTGTCGTGTGGCAAAAAAGTCGTGATTGAGAGCTACGCTTTGATTCCGGAGCCGGTTGAAATGACGATGGAAAAGGGCTGTTTTTCGCTTTCATCGTCGACAAAATGCTATGCCGGCAGTATGGGTCAGAACGACCCCGTGATGAAGTATATCTCGTCGCGCCTTCGCCAATGGCATTTCAACCCCGTGCTGGCCGGCAAGCCTGAGGCAAACTGCCTGCAATTTTTGATTAACGAGGCTTATGACCAGGAACTGGGCGAGGAAGGATATACGATTGATGTTGACAAGGATGGCGTTGTGGTCAGCGCAAATAGTGAGAAAGGTCTATTCTATGGTTTTCAGACGCTTGTGCAAATGTTGCCAGAGGATGTGTCGGAGGTTCGTTACAGCAAGATAGACCTGCCTTATTGTCACATAAAGGACTACCCGCGTTTTGACTGGCGCGGTTGCCATCTGGATGTATCGCGTCATTTTTTCGGCGTGAGCCAGGTGAAGAAGCTGCTTGATCTGATGTCGCTCTACAAAATGAACAAGTTTCATTGGCATTTGACTGACGATCACGGATGGAGAATAGAAATTGCCAAATATCCATTGCTTAACGACATAGGTTCGTGGCGTGTGGATCGCGACAACCAGCCTTGGGGCGAAGCCGACCCTGCTGGAGAGGATGAGCAGAGAACCAACGGCGGATATTACACCAAAGAACAGATTGCTGAAATTGTGGAATATGCCGCTGAACGCTTTATAGATGTTATCCCCGAGATTGAAATCCCCGGTCATTGCTGTGCCGTTCTTGAAGCATATCCGAGTTTTGCCTGTGCAGGTGATGATACGACATATACGGTTCAATTCGGTCCCTATTGGCCCCCTAGGGCAATACTCTGCGGCGGAAACGACAGCGTGATGACGTTTCTGAAGGATGTGATGGACGAGATAGTCCCTCTGTTTCCGTACAAGTATATCCACATCGGAGGCGACGAGGCGGAGAAGGACAACTGGACACGCTGTCCGCGCTGCAAGAAAAGAATGAAAGAGTTGAAACTGAAAGACTATGAACAGCTGCAGAGCTGGATGATTGTGGAAATGGAGGATTATCTGCGCGGTCAGGGTCGCAGCATTATCGGATGGGACGAGATTCTTGACGGTGGTGTGTCGCCCGATGCCACCGTGATGTCGTGGAGAGGCGAGAAAGGCGGTATCGCTGCCGCTCGCAGAGGCAATGATGTGATAATGACACCGATAGATTATTGTTATTTCAACTTCTATCAAGCCGATGCTGAATTCCAGCCGCCGGCGATGCCAAACTCGCTGATTACGCTGCGTAAGGTTTATGATTACAATCCGATGCCGAACGGATTGACGACTTCGCAACGGAAACATATCCTCGGTGCCCAAGCAAATCTGTGGACGGAATATATCAACACACCGGAAATGACTGAATATATGCTGCTTCCGCGATTGTGTGCGATGTCTGAGAATCTGTGGTCGCCTCTGAACGTTAAAAACTGGCAGCGATTCAGAAGCAACGTAGCACGTCATACAGTTCGCCTCGAAGCCAACGATTACACAGTTGGGACGGGCTCGTTCAAGCCAATGATAACGGTGGAAAAAACGGCAGACGGTAACCGAATGGTGACATTCGATTGGGAAGTTGAAGGAACGCGTCTGTATTACCGTGTTGATGACGGTAAGTTCGTCAAATATGAGGAACCGTTTGAAGTCGAAAAGGGCAGTCGAGTGTCGACGGTGTCGTTCTATATGGGAATGATGAAGGAGAAAGTGTATGAATTTGAAATAAAAAATTGAAATGGCAGAGTTTGATTTTTCAAGTATAGAACCTTACAATAGTGAAGAGGTGCCAAAAGCAATAGCGCGGTTGGCACACAACCCGATGTTTGCACGATTGGTGAAGACGATGAATCCCAAAGCCGATGCTTCAAGCTTTTCGGCTTTGATGGAGTGCATCACCACGTGCGACGAACTACAATATATGGTGATGCGGCCGCTGATATTTCAGATTGTTCAGCGTAGCGCCACCTCATTCACCTACGACGGATTGGATTTTTTGAGCAGGGACAAATCGTACCTTTTTGTTTCTAACCACAGAGATATTACTCTCGATGCTGGGTTGCTTGATGTGGCGCTGATTTCTAACGGCTTTAAAACCCCGGAAATTGGATTTGGCAACAACTTGATGAAGAATGACTTTATCATCGACCTTTTCCGTCTTAACAAGATGTTTACCATTATCCGTGACGGCTCGAAGCGTGATTTCTACAACAATTCGGTGTTTCTGTCGAACTATATCCACCATGAGCTCTTTGAGAAAAAGAGCTCGGTGTGGATTGCCCAGCGCAACGGCCGCACCAAGAATGGCGACGACAGGACCGACCAAGGTTTGTTGAAGATGTTCTCGATGGCCGGCACGGGCAACTTTGAGGAGGATTTCAACAAGCTGCAGATTGTGCCTGTGGCGATAAGCTATGAATATGAACCCTGCGACTTGATGAAGAGTGTAGCGGAATATGCTTCGTCAAACGGCATTTATGAGAAATCGGCCCACGAGGATGTGTTGAGTATAATGATGGGTATATCGCAGCAGAAAGGCGATATACATCTTACTTTCTGTAAACCGATAAGCACAGACGAAGTGGCTGAATGTGCGCAGCTGGTAAAGAATGAGCGCTTTGCAGCATTGGCAAAAGTGATTGACGGACGTATTCACGAGGGCTACAAACTGCACAAAACCAACTATATTGCAGCCGATCTGCTTCGCGGAACGGCCGATTATATCGACTATTATACAACCGACCAGCTGGAGGAATTTATTGAATATGCTGAGCACTCTTCGTTCAAGGGCCCCTCATCAGCTGCCAGGGAGAAAGTGATGGATTTCTTTATGACCATTTACGCCAATCCGGTTTTCAATAAAACTGAAGGGAGATAAAAAAGAAATACGATGATAGAGAGAATAAAAGAGATAGCAAAGAGGATCAATCCCGAGGTGATTGAGTGGCGTCGCTGGCTGCATCGTCACCCAGAACTGTCGCAGCAGGAGTTTGGTACGATGGAGTATGTAGCCTCTCGACTGCGCGATATGGGTTTAGAGCCAAAGACCGGAATAGGCAAGACGGGCTGTATGGCTGTGTTGCGTGGCGGTATTGAACCTGACAGTTATTGTGTTGCTTTGCGTAGCGATTACGATGCTCTTCCGCTGCAGGAGAATACAGGACTGCCTTTTGCTTCTGAAAACCCTGGTGTTATGCACGCCTGCGGTCACGATATGCATACCAGCTCGCTGCTGGGTGCTGCAAAGATACTGTGTGAATTACGTGAGGAACTTAAGGGAACGATAATGTTCATTTTCGAGCCTTCTGAGGAGATGTATCCAGGTGGTGCACGTATGATGATGGAGGATGGTCTGTTCAGTGAGTTGATGCCCAATGAGATATACTCTTTCCACTGCCTTCCAGAGATGGATTATGGGCGTGTTGGAATGCGCAAAGGGAAATATATGGCTTCGACTGACGAGCTGTATTGGACGGTGAAAGGCAAAGGCGGTCACGGAGCCACTCCGCATTTGAGTGTTGACCCGATATTGATTGCCAGCCACATAGTTGTCGCTCTTCAGCAGGTGGTGAGCCGCAATGCATCGCCGATGATGCCTACAACGCTGAGTTTCGGCAAATTCATCGGTAGCGGACGCACCAATATTATTCCCGACGAGGTGAAGATGGAAGGTATTATCCGTACTTTTGATGAGAAATGGCGGCTTGAGGCTCACGAAAAGATTCGCAAAATCTCGATGGGCATTGCTGAAAGTATGGGTGGCGAGTGCGACCTGTTCATCGATTATGGATATCCATACGTTGTCAACGACGACGACTGCACACAACAAGTTTATGACAACGCCTGTGCCTTTATCGGGTCAGAGAATGTAGAATGGCTGGATATGAGAATGACCGCTGAGGATTTTGCCTTCTTTGCACAGAAGATACCCGCCTGCTACTACCGTATTGGCATTCACGAGCCGGGTACTCCGTTCAGCAACTTGCATCGTCCCAACCTAATAGTCGACGAGCGTTCTATTGAACTAGCCAACGGTCTTATCGCTTATAATGCTTTTATGGCGTTGAATAACAGAATAAAAGATAGTAAATGTCAGAGATAGATAACACCAAATCGCTTGAAACCAAGAACGTAAAATCGCTTCTGTGGGAGTATGCCCTTCCGGCTGTTGCGAGTCAGGTGGTTACTTCGGTCTACAACATTGTAGACCGGATATTCCTCGGCAACAGCAGCGACGGCAATGGTACTCTCTATCTGGCGGCACTGGCTATCACCTTCCCGCTAATGAATATTATACACGCTTTTGGTTCGTTGGTGGGTGCTGGTGCATCGGCGCGAATGAGTATTGTGCTGGGTCGCAAGGATGTACGCTGGGCAGAGAAGATTCTGGGTAATACTATGCTGCTTACTTTTATGCTTGGTTTTCTGTTCGTTACTGCCGGCTATCTCTGGATGAAACCCATATTGATGCTGTTTGGTGCCTCGGAGCAGACCATTAGTTTTGCCTGCGAGTATATGGACATTGTACTGCCTGGTATGTTTCTTGTCACTTTGACCTACAACCTTACGGGTCTTATCCGTGCGTCAGGTTATCCTATGAAGGCTATGTGGATAATGATAGGCGGTGCAGTGGCGAATATTTTCCTTGATTTCCTGCTGATCAGCGTATGGAATATGGGTGTTGTCGGTGCTGCGTGGGGTACTACCATTTCAATGGCATTGACAGCGTTTGTGTCGATATTGCATTTTGTTCAGCCTAAATCGTTCATACGATTCCATAAGCACGTATGGGAACCCAAGTTGTACATCTTCCGCAACATACTGGCTATCGGTATCAGCCCGTTCTCGATGAATGTTGCTGCTTTTGCTGTTGTTGCCGTACTTAACAGACAGTTGGCCTTCTATGGTGGTGACAATGCAGTGGCTGTATATGGTGTAGTCAATTCGGCTGCTGGACTGATATTGATGATGTTCCTCGGTGTTTGTCAGGGAATGCAGCCCATTGCAGGATACAATTTCGGAGCTGGTCGCAACGACCGCCTGAAGGAAGTCTATATGTTGACGATGAAGGTCTGTGTGTTGCTTGGTGTGTTTGGTTCAGCAGTTTCGTTGCTGTTTCCGGGAACTATCATCAAGTGTTTCAACTCAGAGGAGGAAATACTTCGTGTTGGAGTGCCTGCTTTGCGCTATCTGATGGTTCTTGCTCCGATGATAGCGTATACAATCACCAATTCGCAGCTGTTTCAGTCGATTGATTTGCCCTGGATAGCCATCGTTACGAGTCTTTCACGCCAGGTAATATTCCTGATACCGATATCGCTGATATTGCCGAGTATTGTGTACAATATGACCGGCAATGGTGTTACCGGTGTATGGATGTCGTGCACGATATGCGACTTTCTTGGCGCTGCATTGTCGACGGTTCTGCTTCTTGCCAACAGGAGAGTGTTCAGAATAGGCTATGTGCCGCCAGTCCGAAAACCGCGCAAGGAGGCTGGCCCTAAAGAAAAAACAATTTCGAACTCCTAATATAGAACCCTGATTGATGAATTCCTCAATAACCAAAATAGTCCTTACGGGTGGCCCTTGTGCCGGCAAAACGACAGCACTGGCTCGTATTGTTGAGCATTTCTCTGGTTTGGGCTATTATGTTATTACCGTGCCTGAGGCAGCCACGATGTTCTCTCAGTCGGGTGTTGATTTTCAGACTGCCGATAAGAGACTCTTTATTGAGAGTGAACGTCAACTGATGGAGTTTCAATTAGAGATAGAGGACCGCTATGAGCGCATTGCAGCCTGCAGCGGACGACCGTCGCTCATAATATGCGATCGCGGTACGATGGATATCAAAGCCTATCTGACGGGGGAACTGTGGGATGAATTGCTCGTGTCGTTGGACAAAACCGTTGTTGAACTGCGCGATGCACGCTATGCGGCGGTGATTCATCTGGCTACTGCCGCCAAAGGCGCCGAGAAATATTATACGCTGAGCAACAATGCTGCTCGCAAGGAAACTCCCGAGCAGGCTCGCGCTATCGATGATAGTTTGATGACTGCTTGGACGGGACATCCGCATTTACGTGTGATAGGTAACGATTGTGGTTTCGAAGAGAAAATCAACCGGGTGCTCAAGGAGATATCCCACGTGCTCGGTGTTCCTCAGCCTATCGAGATTGAACGTAAATATCTGGTCGAATTGAACGGGACGATACCAAACAGTAATGTAAGTCATATAAGGCAGACCTATCTTTTGCCTTTGGACGGGCAAGAACGCCGTTTGCGTATGCGTGGCGAGAATGGGCATAATGTATATTTCCTGACGACAAAGATCCGACTTGCTTCCGACCGCAATTACGAGCACGAGTGCCAGATTAGTGAGAAGAGATACTACGAGCTGCTTCAGGAGGCTAACCCCGCCAAACGTACCATAGTGAAGAACAGGACCTGTTTCCTGTGGATGGACCAGTATTTTGAACTCGACGAATTTATTGAGCCGCAGATTGATCATCTGATGCTTGAAATTGAGGATGCCGAAGATGAGGCGTCGGTACATTTCCCGCCGTTCTTGCGCAAAATCAAGGATGTGACGGGCAATCCGGACTATTATAACACTAACATTGCAAGGAGATGAGCGCTGATTTGACTATAAAGACCAATTATTCTCTGCTGAACTACAATACTTTCGGTATAGATGCCATTGCTGCAGGTTTCGTGCAGTTGAAGTCGCTTGATGATTACATTGCTTTGGTTAAATCAGATATCCTGCGCGAAAAGCCGTTCTTTATTCTCGGTGGTGGAAGCAACGTGGTGTTCTCCGACCATTACGAGGGCATTGTGGTGCATCCTGCCAATAAGGGTATCAGATTGATCGAGAAGCAAAATGACCGCTGTTTCGTTGAGGCAAATGCAGGAGAGGTGTGGGCTGATTTTGTGAACCACTGCATCGACAATGGTTGGTACGGACTCGAGAATCTCGCTGCAATTCCAGGCACTGTGGGTGCCGCTCCGGTGCAGAATGTGGGTGCTTACGGCAAAGAGGCCAAAGATGTGATAAGTAGGGTGCATCTTATTGAGATAGAGACGGGCGAAGAACGATGGGTGAGTGTAGAGGATTGCGAGTTTGGTTACCGGTGGTCTCGTTTCAAAGGAGAGTGGAGTAACCGCTACTTGATAGACAGGGTTGTGTTTGCGTTGCGCGATGAGTTTGTTCCTGATCTGTCTTACAAGGCATTGGCATCAGCGTTGACTGAACGGGGCATTGAAAAGCCAACGGCGCGTCAGCTGGCCGACACAGTTGGTGAGGTTCGCGACTCAAAGCTGCCAAATCCCAAGAAGACAGGAAGTGCCGGCAGTTTCTTTAAGAATCCGGTTGTGAATGATGCCGTCTATCAAACGATAAAGAGTAAATACCCCGATATAGTCTCTTTCCCTGTTGGCGACGACCGCTTCAAACTTGCAGCAGGCTGGATGATAGAGCATTGCGGATGGAAAGGGCGCAATTTGGGCAATGCCGGCGTATACGAGAAACAGGCGCTGGTACTCGTCAACCGGGGCGGATGCACGGGGCGGGATGTACGTAATCTGGCGGATGCTATAATTGCCGATGTACAAGCCCGATTCGGTCTGAAACTCGAATGCGAAGCGATTTTTGTTTGATTTATACCACTTGAATTATTAAACCATTTAAACAATAAACAGTTAAACTTTAAGCTATGTACGATGTAAATGAATTCTGGCAATGGTTTGTCGATAACAACGAGCAACTTACGATGCTTGGTGATTTGGACGAGAAGCAGCAGCAGGCTCTTTTGGAGGAATTGCAGAACAGATTGGAGTCCTATTGCCCAGGTTTGACCTATGAAATGGGTGAGCCGACGCCGTCGGGCCGCACTCTTACCTTTTCGGCCGAGGGCGATTCAGATCTCTTCCGCTATGTGTTGGACCTTACCGACAATGCCCCCGACCTCGACTGGTGGGAGTTCGTTGCTTTCAAACAGCCCAAGGGCACCGATCTCAAGGTGACCTTCGACAAGTACCGCTTCGAGACCAAGCAGATGTATTTTATGCAACTAGAGAGCGAAGAAGAGCCTGACATTCTTGGAGTTCGTGTGGCATTGCCCAACCCTGTAGACGATGACGACGACCAGCTGGTGGGTGTTTATGTAACCCTCGAGGCAATGATTGGCGAGTTTGACTGTTCAACACTTATCGGTTATCTGGACACCTGTGCAATACCTGCCGATCCTCACGAAGCCGGTTTCCGTCCCCTTGACGATTTTCCGGAGTTTGTGGAGTGGTTTAAACGTCAACGGGATAAATAAAATTTCCTCCAAAGCGCTGTGATATGATTTTTTTTCGTATCTTCGTAACGTCTTTTACAGGGTCGAAATAATCATTTGAACCTTGTATCTGTTTTAGATTGAGTAAAATACAAAAATATATTGAAATGAGTAAAGTAGATGTTTTGTTAGGATTGCAGTGGGGCGACGAAGGAAAAGGCAAGATTGTCGATGTTCTTACGCCCGGTTATGATGTAATCGCCCGTTTTCAGGGAGGTCCAAACGCTGGTCACACTCTCGAGTTCAACGGCATCAAGCACGTGCTCCACATAATCCCGTCCGGCATCTTTCACAAAGAAAAATTGAATGTTATCGGCAACGGTGTGCTTATAGAGCCTGCTATTTTCAGCGAGGAGATAGCCGCTTTGCGTCAGAAGAATGTTGAACCGACCGACAATCTGTTTGTTTCGAAGAAAGCTCATCTTATACTTCCTTCGCACCGACTGCTCGACGCCGCCAACGAGCAGGCCAAGGGCAATGCCAAGATCGGCTCGACGCTGAAGGGCATAGGTCCGGCTTATACCGATAAGATTGCACGTACCGGCATCCGTGTGGGCGATATTCTTGAGTTCGATTTCCGCGAGAAGTATCAATTGCTTAAGTTCCAGCATATTCAAATCGCCAAAATGCTGAAATTTGACGTTGATTCATTCCGTATCAACGATATGACCCTCGACGAGTATGAGGTGCGTTGGATGGAGTCGCTCGAAACATTGCGCAAATTCAAGCTGATCAACAGCGAGTATTTTATCAATAAATGTCTGAAAGAAGGTAAGAAAGTCCTCGCCGAGGGAGCCCAGGGTTCAATGCTCGACATTGATTTTGGCTCATATCCTTTTGTCACTTCGTCGTCGACTATCACTGCCGGAGTCTGCTCTGGTTTGGGTGTGGCTCCGTCGTCGATAGGCCGTGTTATGGGCATCACCAAGGCTTATTGCACGCGCGTCGGTGCCGGTCCGTTCCCCACCGAGTTGTTCGACGCTACAGGGCGCACATTGTGCGAGTTGGGACACGAATATGGAGCCACTACCGGTCGTTCGCGCCGTTGCGGATGGATCGACATACCCGCATTGCGCTATGCTTGTATGCTTAACGGAGTGACAGACCTTATTGTTACCAAACCCGACGTGATGAACGACTTTGACGAGGTGAAGATGTGTACCGACTATATCATCAACGACAAGGAGACCGACGAGATCCCGTTCGAGTTCAACGAGGTAGAAATCAGGCCCAAACTGCAGTCGTTTGCGGGTTGGAAACAGAGCATTGCCGATGCGAAGAAATACGAGGATTTGCCGGAGGCGTTGCAGACCTATCTCTCTGCAATTGAGTCGCAAACAGGTGTCCGAATAATGGCAGTGTCGATAAGCCCTGATCGCAAGGATGTTCTGTTTAAAGACTGAAATGTTATATATTTGAAACCTTAATTAAAATTTGCCGTATAATAATTTTAACATTTCAACGTTTACGCAAAAAACAGGTGGCTAATGCAATAAAATGTCACCAATGATGACTAAATAAAAAAAATGATACAAAAATGAAAAGATTTGTTCTTGTAGCATTGATGTGCCTCCCTCTGCTGGCAACGGCACAGACCAAAGTGAAAGAAACCGATGTGCCTAAATCGGTCTTGCTGTCGTTGGAGAAAGTACACGACTCTTATAAGGTTAAGACATGGTACCAGGCTCCTGGTCAGTATATCGCCGATCTTGTCGTTGATGGTCAGAACGGCCGCTGCTACTTCACCGCCAATGGTGATTATCAGTATACTTCGTTTCCTGTTGCCCTTGAGGAGTGTCCGACAATGATGAACACCTATTTCGTCAACAACTATCCGGGCTACCGTATCAAAAGTACAGAGTATATCGAAGAGATGAGTGGCGACAATTACTATCGAATGATTATCATCAAGAAAGGTTTAGGTTCGGCCGACTGTGAGATGATTTTCGACACTCGCGGCAAGCTGCAGCGCTCTACGGCTCCTGATCCCGATGTGGTTAAGAAGGACTACTACACCCATTCCAACCCCGAGGATGTGAGTAAAGACGAGGAGACATCCAAGACTAAGAAATCGAACAAGAAACGTCCAAAACCCGTCGAGGATGTTCCGGAAATCGAAGCTTTTGAGCCTTCGCAGGCTATTGCGGCCAACTTTGCAAAGCGCTATCCAGCCACACGCCTTAGTGCCGGTCCCGATTGGTATGAGCGTACAGGTGATGAGTGCGTGGCCTACTATGCCAACAACCAGAAGAATAAGTTTGAGGCAGTATATAGTATGAGCGATGAGAAACTTATCAAGACCGGCAAAGTCCTTGCTAAGGAGCGTTATACCAGTGCTATCCTCAAATACTTGAACGAGAAATTTAAGGGTGAGAAGTACAGAGTCGAGAAGATGGTTGTATACGAGTTCGATGCCAAGTACCGCGGTGCTGACGGCAAGAAACCGAAACCTTACACCTACGTTGTTGTAAGCCAGAAAGGTTCGGGCCACACGCTGAAATACACCCGTATGGAGTTTGACAATACCGGCAAGTTCACCGGTCTCCTCGCACAGCCCCTCGATCCGAGAGACGTACAGTAATACATTAATGTATCATAACACAAGGTGCAGATGATTCTGCACCTTTTTTTTGTATATTACTGCAACTATAGCAATACTCTTCCTTGGTAGTAATGTTGATTTGCAATTATAAATGCATTTTGCCATTCCCGAAATTCTTCATATCTTTGCAGTCTCCAAACTACGATAAACGGATAGGAGGAAATTCTGGAATGAATATCAAGGCTGACACTTTATGTAATTATTCATAAATAAAAAACGATATAAGAAAATGAAAAAAACGATTGTATATGCAATATTGGCCGCGATTGTAGCGGTGGCTCCGATGAGGGCTCAGGTGCGGACGTTCGCCTGGCAGAACACCCAGCGGCAATATATGCTGTTCGAGCCTACGGGACGTGACGGCGCTGTGCCGGTGATGTATTTCCTACACGGACTGGGTGACAACATAACGCGCTGCAACGACGAGATGCACTTTGCGCCCCTCGCCGAGCGCTATGGATGGGCCATCGTAGTTCCCCAGGCCCTCAGCGTGTCGGGCTACACGATGTGGAACGCTGGACTCGGCGGCTCGGCCGACGACGCGGGATTCCTGCTAGCGCTGCTTGATACGCTGGTGTCGGACGGCAGGGTCAATCCTGACAGCGTTTTCTTCACGGGTTTCTCGATGGGAGGTTTTATGACCCACCGTATGGCCATAGAACACGGAGACAGAATCACCGCCTGCGCCCCTGTAAGTGGCTTGATATCCTTCGCCTTTGCCGATGAGGTGCCTGTGGCTCCCGTGAAGATGATGCACATACACGGGACCTCCGACAACGTGGTTGGCTGGAACGGCGGTTCCGCCTATTTCGGCACCATCGGCATTAGTGTGGACTCGCTAGTGAGATACTGGACCGACTGGAACGTGTGCGACGAGACGCCCGATATTGACACACTTTCCGACCGCGTGAACGACGGCCTGCGTTTCATCCGCTACACCTACACGGGCGGCGACGCGGAGTTTCAGTTGCTCAAGGTTGTAGGCGGCACGCACGACTGGTACCAGGATTCAACAGCGCACGACATTGACTATTTCGACGAGATACACAGGTTCTTTACCGGCGGGGCTTCCTCGCTGGGTTTCAACGACCCTTCATACGACAGTCCGCAATTCAGGGTGTGGCCGAATCCCGCTGCGGGATACCTTTATGTGCAGACTTCGGAACCCGTGACACTGACCATATATGACGGTATGGGTAATGCTGTGATGAGGGGGAACTATGAAGAGGGGATAACCCGCGTGGATATCCAAGAACTCCCAGAAGGACTGCTTATTCTTGCAGACGGCAAGGGTAACACCAGAAAAATAGTGAACGCAAACGTTAGGTGACTGTGATTGCGATGTAAGTTTACTGCTCCATCATTCCGGCTTGCTCGACAAAGTCGAGGAGGGCCTGTGATATGGCTACGTTGTCTTTCTTGGGGTAGCGGATTTTGGTGAAGATCTCTGCAAGGTTGCGGGTGCCGTTCTGACGCACCATTTCCTGGTTGAAGGGGAACTCCTCGCGGATGCGGTGTATGCGCTCGATGTCGTCGTCGCTGTAGTCGTGGTATTTCTCGTCGTGCACAACACCTTCCAACGGCAGGCGCTCGCTCTGGGCCGGCTGCTCGTCGGGATAGCCCATACAAAGGGTTACGACTGGCACAACGCCCTTAGGTAGCTCCAGCAGTTCGGCAATGGCCTTGGTGTTGTACATCACGGTGCCAAGATAGCAGAATCCAAGGCCTTCGGCTTCGGCGGCAACACAGATGTTCTGTGCTGCAAGCGAGGCGTCGACGGTGCCGGACATCAGCCAGAGGAAGTTGTCGTAGGGCTCGTCGCAGCCGCGCAGACGGCACCAATGGTGGTAGCGGTTCACATCGACGCATATTGTGAGGAACGCGGGCGCGGTGCTACCTTGGCCGAAATGTAGTTTGGACAGGGCGGCAACGTTATCCGGCTGTTGTGTGACGATGACGCTGTAAATCTGCATATTGCCTGTGTTTGACGCGCGCATTCCGCATTCAAGGATGCGATTCATCTTGTCGGCCTCTATGGGTGTGGGTTTGAAGCGGCGTATGCTGCGGTGGCTGTTGAGGAGTTCTATAGTATTCATTGTTTTATTGTCTTTTACAAGATAACGGGGGATGCACCCTTTTATTTTGTGAAGCCATAAAAAAGGATGCCGCCAAATGGCGGCACCCGGGATATATACAGATAATGAGTGAGTCGGTTAGTTGGAGGTGGCAACGCGGGTAGATTTACCGGTGTTGATGTCCATGATTTCCAAACTGTTGCTGAACGATACGGTGATGTAGGCTTTGTTGCCGACGGTGATGATGTCCTGAGCAACATCGCCGAGTCCGCGTCCGTTGTTGTCGGCGAAATAGTTGACGGTGGCTGTGGAACTGCTGACGTTGACGCGGCTGATGCCGGCATTGTTGGCTCCCCAACCTCCCTCGTTCAGAACCAGCAGATTGTCGCTGTTGACAGCGACAGCTTTCTTGGGCAGGTTGCCTACCTGTGTGGCTCCCATACGCATGGTGCCGTCGTTTGCAAATACATAGCAATCGCCGGCGGCAATGTAGTTTCCGTCCGAAAGAACTATGATGTCGCCGTTGGCGGGATTGATGCTGATGCCGTAAATGCCGTCGATGGTACTGAAGTTGGAAAGAATTTCGGTTGCCTGGTGGGTGCTGCCGTCAACTCTATAGAAGGTAGTGTTGGTGGTGTAGTCGGCGTTGTAGGTTGTGGCGCAACCATAGATATTGCCGTTGTAAACATCAAAGTTGGTAAGTGCAACATTAAGATTCACAATCTCCTTGTTGCTGGTGTTCATAATGTAGGTGCCGCCAAAGTCGGTAGCATAGTCGCCCCAGGTGTTGAAGACGATATGGTTGTTGTCGAGTTTTTTTACAACTTGCGGGTTGATTCCAATGGTGATGCTGTCGACCAACTTGAAGGAGGCGATGTCGACGACATAGAGTTTGTTGTCGTAGCTGTAGTTGCCGCTCTGATCCGAGATGTTGCTGCTGGCAATGTAGAGTTTGCCTCCTACTGCGGCAATACCTTCGGGATGGAATTGGCCGAGATTGCAGACGCCTGTAAATGCATTCTGCGAGGGGTCAAAGCGTACTACCGCCATAGGGTAGTAGCAGGTCATATAGATGTCGCCGCCGTCGGTTTCAAGATAACGCGGGGTCTCGAACCTGGCTTCGATGCCTTGTTGTTGAGTCTCTTCCTCCTCGTGTTTGCAGGAGGTTAAAAGGAATGCTGATGTCGCAAAAGCTAGTGCGATAAGGGTTTTTAAGAATGTTTTTTTCATTATTAGGGGTTTTAAAGGTTTTAAAGGTTTTAAAGGTTTGAAGGGTTCGCTTTGCTTGAAAGGTTTGAAGGGTTTTAAAGGTTAGAAAGAATATACTGCTTTAATGCGGAAGTTGCGGCCCATCATTGGGTAGGAGCGGACAACTTCGTATTGTACGTTGAATAGGTTGAGCACTTGGGCCTGAAGTCGCAAGTCGCCAATGGGGAGTTCGAAGGTGCGGTCGAGGGTGATACCGTGGTCGGCGTAGGCTGGCAGACGCGTTTCGTCGTTGTTCTGCTGCTGCGAATAGCGTTCGCCGACAAGCATACAGTTGTAGCCGACGTTGAGCCAACGGTTTTGGTAATAGAGTGTTGCTCCTCCGCTGTGACGGGGGGTGTAGGGAATCTGATGGTTGTAGATCTTGGGGTTGTCGGGATCGGTGCGGTCCACAGCATTCTGAAGGCTGTAGGTCAAAGTGACGCTGAGTGACGACTGTTGCCATTGCCAATCCATAGTGCCTTTGAAATCAAAGCCTTTTACATCGACGAGGCCTAGATTCATTGTTGACCAGATGAACATATTCTGGCGCGGAACAGCGATGATTTTGTCTTTTACATTGTTGTGATAGGCGTCGACGGTCAATGAGTAGATGCGTTGTGAGAGCGAGTCGCGTCCTGTGCGTGTGGTCAGCGGAATGGTTATGCCTATGTTGTGCTGGCTGGCGCGTTCGGGCTGCAACGAGTCGAGCGGCATAACGAAATAGTACATCTCGCTGAAATTGGGCACGCGATAGTTCTCCTTGAAGAAGTAGCGCAGGCGTATGTTACTTTTGTTCAACGGCTTGATGCTGATGCCGGCATAGGGCGACAGTCGGCGGTAGTGGATGTCGGACGGGATGTCGCAGGCGCGCTCGGTGATGAGTGTGGCGAGTAGGTTGGCTTTGATGCTGAAACGCTGGCGCTTATATTGAAACGCCAAAGTGCTGAGCGACGTTAGGCGATTCACCTCGCTGTTTTTGGCCAAGTTGCTATGAAGGGTGGTGAGTGCGCCATCGGACGCGATGCTTGCCGACAGATGCCGGATTGGTTGCCAGAGTATTGTTCCGGACAGGTAGCCTTCGTTCTGGATGTATTCGTTGTATTGGTAGCGGGTGGCGGTCAGAGCTTTGAAATTTTCGTAGAAATCGTTGGTGTACTGATATTTGCCTATCAGCTGCCAGGTGATTTTGTTGTGCGAAACTTGGTATTTGACTTGTGAGAAAAAGAGTTTTTCCTTGGTGTCCTCTGAGCCACTTTTGACGTAATATTGAACGGGACCGGGCAATTCGTGATAGCCTTGTACGTAGTGGACTTTGGCGGTGACGGTGCGGTTGGCGGATGGATGCCAGAAAAGGTTGAGGTCGCCGGTGGCGAGCCACATTGCCGAGTGCTCGCGCCGTTCTACCGACGAGCTGTCTTCGTGCGAAGGGGTGTAATAGAGCGTGAAGGGGTAGTCGCCGCGACTGCGCAGCCAGTTGCCGAAGAATGAGAGCGACAGGTTTTTGGCAAGTTTGCGCTCAAGGAGCAAAGAGGGTGAGAATAGCCCAAAACTGCCGCCTTCCATACCGATGCGTAGGTGAGTGCGTTCGCCGGGAAGGAAATGCCCCTCGCGCGTTTCCATATTAATAACGTTGCCCGCAGCGGTGGCGCGAGCCGAGAGCAGCATTTCGTCCTGCTGGCCATTACTGAGGCTCACGAATGCGCTGTTGCCCAGTGTGTAACGACCTAAATCGACTTGTCCGTTTTGGCAGTCGTTGACGGCTACACCGTCGATGGTAAGGGTGCTGAACTGGCTGCCTAATCCCCGTGCCGATACTGTTTTCATTCCCCCGATGCCGCCATAGTCGCGAAGCGTAACTCCCGCCATCTGTTTAATAGCGTCGCTTAGCAGCAAGGAGCCGGTGCGTTCAATTTTCTTGTCGTCGACCACTTGGACGGGAGCCTGCGACAGAGTGGGGGAGGGCTTTTTGCTTTTGGTGACTACGACGGGGTTAAGCTGCTGGTGTTGAGTGGTCTTGTTTGATGTGGTGTCCTGAGCCCAAAGAGGGAATGCGAATGCAACCCACATAACGCAGGCAGCAAAAAGGTGCAATATGTCTCTTTCCAGTATCGTTGTTTTCATAATTAACGCCCTTTCCTCGAGAGCTTTAATCGGGTGTGGATTGGCAGGTCTTCTGACTTTGTTCCAGCTATCCTGACCTTCCCGTTAGCCTGTGGCGGCAAACAGTGGTCGTCGGGGGACTGCCTCGTACGGAACTTACAGCAGCGGGACTGTCGATGATTTTCACATTGTTCCCTTTTGACGCCTAACAGATTGATATGATGTGTGATTAACTCAATATCTGCCTGTTTTTGTGGCGACCAATCCGGGTGCAAAGATACGCTGTTTTTTGGAACTGGCAAAATTTTGATGAGAGGATATGTGTGAATTATGCGTAAACCCAGAATTGACCCAGAACTGACCCAGAATTGAAACATTGCAGTTTATGAAAAATATTTGTCGGTATACAATAAAAAGGGATAAGGGGCGTTTTAGGGCAGTAAATATTTAGAACAGATAGATTATGACTAACGCGACGATTTGGATTATTTTCGGAGTGCTTTTTGTTTTGAGTTTGATTGCCAGCAATAGCGTCAAATCTAAATTCAAAAAATATTCGAGCATTGCGATGAACTATAATATGACTGGCCGTGAGGTGGCTGAGCGGATGCTGAGAGACAACGATATACACGATGTTACGGTGCAAACTGTTGGCGGTACGCTGACAGACCATTATAATCCTGTAAACAAGACTCTTAACCTCAGCAAGGAGGTCTATTACGGAACCAGCGTTGCCGCCGCTGCGGTTGCCGCCCACGAATGCGGCCACGCTGTTCAGCACGCAACGGCTTACTATTGGCTTGGATTGCGCTCGAAGATGGTTCCAGCTGTGAACATTTCGAGCAAGTTCACTCCCTGGATTCTTTTTGCTGGCATCTTGATGGTGCAGAAGTTTCCCAGCTTGTTGCTTATCGGCATCATTTTGTTTGCTGTAACAACTCTGTTTTCATTTATCACTTTGCCGGTTGAGATTAATGCCTCCAAGCGTGCTTTGGTTTGGCTTAACACGCACAATATCACCACTCCCGACACTCACAGCTATGCGGAAAGTGCACTCCGGTCGGCTGCTTATACCTACGTTATCAGTGCGTTGACATCGCTTGCAACATTGATGTACTACCTTATGATTTATCTAGGTAACCGCCACTAAAAATATATTGCATTTTATTATGGATACAGGAACCCTTGTTTTGTTGATTCTTATTGGAATCTATGCGGTTATTTTTGGTGGGAGTATTCTTCGTGAATTGTTTTTCTCGAAGAAAGAGGATATGCGTAACCAACGAACCGAGGGTCTTGTGAGTGGCAAGGATGTTGTTGAGCGTATGTTGAGGGAGGCGAATATCGAAGGAATCTCTGTTATACCTCAAGATGCTATAATTCAGCGTTACTACTATAGTCCGCGTAAGAAACAGATTGTGATATCAAGTCACGCCTGCTATTGCAGCGGTTATTATGAGGTGATGCGTGCGGCCACTACAGCATCAAATGCTATTCAGCGTGAAGAGGGGTTCGGTGTGATTGACTTTTATCTATGGTTGGCACCAGTGATGGAATGGATGGCGAGAATGCTTCCGATGTTTTTGATTGTAGGAGTGTTATTGATTGAATATAGTCCTATGTTGGTTGGTGTTTCGCTGGTGGCAATATGGGCGTTGATGTTGATATTGGCATTGCTGATGCGTCCTGTTGATAAAGATGCCGCCAAGCGCAGCATAGATTGGCTTATATCCAATGGCGTTGTTGCTGAGAGCAATCGTGCAAGGCTGGAGAAGATAGGCCGTTATTTGACCAATTACAATCTTATGCTGGTGATTTCGTCGGGTTTTGCAATATTCTTTCTGAGGAGCAAGATGTATTGGCCTTCAGACAAGAGTGTGTAAGTTGCTAACTTGTAAGTATCTTTTATATAGTAGATTGTGCTTTTTTGTGCAATCTATTTTTATATATGTGAGATTTGGGGAAGTTTTTTTTGTGTAATTTTGCATTTTAAAACTAATGCGTTGTGGCAGATAAAGAAAGCAAGATAGAGAAAAACACTCCGCTGATGCGGCAGTATCTGGAAATGAAGAAGAAATTTCCTGATGCGATGCTTTTGTTCCGTGTTGGCGACTTCTATGAGACATACGGAAGCGACGCTGTGAAAGGCGCTGGTATATTGGGTATTACATTGACGCGCAAGTCGAACGGCAGCGAGACCTATACCGAGATGGCTGGTTTCCCGTATCACGCGTTGGAACAATACCTTCCGCGTTTGGTAAAGGCGGGTCAGAGGGTTGCCATCTGTGAGCAGCTGGAAGATCCAAAGGCAGCCAAAGGTCTGGTGAAGAGGGGTATAACCGAGTTGGTGACTCCAGGTGTGTCGTATAACGATATGGTTCTGGAGGTGAAGGAGAATAATTTCCTTTGCGGTTTGCATCTTGCTGACAAGGTGAACGGTGTGAGTTTTCTTGATGTATCGACGGGCGAGTTTTATGTGGCACAAGGCGATATTAATTATATAGATAAACTGCTGCAAAATTTCCATCCTACTGAGGTTGTGCTGCAACGTAAACTGCTGCACCGGTTCCAGGAATTATTTCCTGAAAAATATTATACCAACACTTTTGACGACTGGGTCTTTACAAGCGATTTCGCAGAAGAACTTTTGATGAAGCAATTTGGCACTACGTCGTTGAAAGGATTTGGTGTAGAAGACCTTGGAGCTGGAGTTATAGCCGCAGGTGCCGCACTATACTACCTTCAGGAGACGCAGCATGACCGTACTCAGCATATTTGCAAACTGACGAGAGTTGAAGAAGACCGGTATGTATGGCTTGACAAGTTCACTATCAGAAATTTGGAGCTTATTCACTCACCGAATGAGAATGCGAAAACCCTAATTGACATAATTGACCAGACATTGACACCGATGGGGTCGCGTCTGATGAGGCGCTGGGTCGTGATGCCTATAAAGGATGTCGCTGCAATAGAGAAGCGCCTCTCGGTGGTTGACCAGCTGTTGCTGAATGGTGAATTTGCAGACAAACTCAGGCAACATATTCGTGGCATTGGCGACTTGGAACGTCTGATATCAAAGGTGGCTGTTGGACGTATCAATCCGCGTGAGCTTTTGCAACTGAAACGTTCGTTGGGTGAGATAGACAGTGTGAAACGCCTGTGTGGTGCTATGAAAAGCAATGCACTGCAGGTGTATGGCGAGCAGCTGAACAGTTGCCGCTCGATTTATGAAAAAATAGAAAAGGAAATTAACGAAGATGCACCAGTTAAGGTTGACAAGGGCAATGTGATAGCCAATGGAGTTGATGCAGAACTTGACGAGCTGCGAGCATTGGCCGGCAGTGGAAGAGACTATCTCGCTAATCTGCAACAACGTGAAAGCGAGCGGACTGGTATCTCTTCGCTTAAAATTGGTTTTAACAATGTTTTCGGCTATTATCTTGAGGTGACTAATTCTCATAAAGACAAGGTTCCTGAAGAATGGATTAGAAAACAGACGCTTACAAACGCTGAACGGTATATTACTCCAGAGTTAAAGGAATATGAGGAGAAGATACTTGGTGCAGAAGAACGTATGCTTGCGATAGAGAGTCGGTTGTATGAACAATTGCTTCGCACTTTGACAGAATATGTCCAACCGATACAATACAACGCACAATTGATTGCGCAACTTGATTGTCTTCAGAGTTTTGCCGCAATAGCACTGGCCAACGGATATTGTCGTCCGACGCTGAACGACAGTATGGCGATAGATATTAAGGAGGGACGTCATCCTGTGATAGAAACACAACTGCCTTTAGGTGAGAAGTATGTGTCTAATAATGTATATCTTGATCACGATACGCAGCAGATTGTCATAATCACAGGACCTAATATGTCGGGTAAATCGGCTTTGTTAAGGCAAACAGCTTTGATTGTTTTGATGGCGCAGATAGGCTGCTACTGTCCCGCTCAGTCGGCGTCGATAGGTATTGTAGATAAGATATTTACGCGTGTTGGCGCTTCGGATAATATATCATCTGGTGAATCGACGTTTATGGTAGAAATGAACGAGACGGCCAGCATTTTGAACAATATAAGCGACAGAAGCCTGGTGCTGCTCGACGAGATTGGACGCGGAACGAGTACTTATGATGGTATTTCGATTGCTTGGGCAATAACGGAGTTTTTGCACGATAACAAAAAGGTCCGTCCTAAAGTGATGTTTGCTACACATTATCACGAACTTATCGAAATGGCTGACCAATTTGAACGTATTCAGAACTACCATATATCGGTCAAAGAGGTTGGCAATAAGGTGATATTTATGAGAAAACTGGAAATTGGAGGCAGCGAGCATAGCTTCGGTATACATGTTGCGCGTATGGCGGGAATGCCTTCGACGGTACTTAATAGAGCTCATCAGATGCTTGAATTGTTGGAGTCTAAAAACGAAAAAATATCTGATCAAAAAAAGTCCAAAAAAGGTAAAAATGAAGAAAAAAGTACCCTTGAACCGGGCTTCCAACTCAGTTTTATACAACTTGACGACCCAACGTTGCTTGAGATTCGTGATAAGATATTAGATATTGATATTGATACACTTACACCAATAGAGGCATTAATAAAATTGAACGATATCAAAAAAATTGTAGGTAAAAAATAATTTTTTTTTGTCAGTTTAAAAAATGTTTGTACTTTTGCACTCGCTTTTGGCAAAAAAAGAATGCGGAAATAGCTCAGTTGGTAGAGCACGACCTTGCCAAGGTCGGGGTCGAGAGCTCGAGTCTCGTTTGCCGCTCAAAAGTAGCTCTTTGATTTATTTGGAAATGCCCAGGTGGCGGCATT
>DBXH01000037.1:0-2914 GCA_002309335.1 Bacteroidales bacterium UBA1217
CAATCCCACGTGGCAAATACATCGTATGACGTGGTGCCAGTCACTTGGACATTCTCAGGCGTTGGACAAGGTGCCGCTGTCCTCAGTTCGATATTGTCGATGGCAAAACTGTTGTTGGCCATAGTTTCGCTTTCCGGTGAAGGAGCATAGAATACAATGTACCGGCCGTCGCCCGTATAGTTCGCGAAGCTCACCGTGACGGAATGAAGCGAGGAGAAAGGCTCGTCGTTGAGGTCGATGGTATCGACAGGCACGAAGCCTGAATAAGTGTAGGAGAGCGAGGGGACGGTGAGTTCCATACTTGCCGCAGGCAAGTTGCCCGAGAACCAGGTGACATCTTCAGCGACACCGACAATCAATAGGGTGCTGGGAAGCGGCAGACCGCTGCCACCGGGACGCTGGATAAGGAAGTTCACCTCCAGGCTGGTGATGTCTATCGAGGTATCTAGGCGCGGCAGGGCTGCCCAGCGGTAGTTATTCGAACCGGAACTCATATTGAATCCTACGGTGTCCTCGCCGATATACGTATGTGTGGCGTGAGGCCTGCTCGAGATGGCGGATGGCACCGCGCCTCTTCGCCAGCAGGGATTGATATCTTCTTGGTATCCATACTCGTAGCTCTCAAAGTCCTCTCTGTAGGGAATGTCGTCCATAGTGAGCGGCGGACACTCCGTCTGTATGCTTCCTGTCTGGAAGATGCTGTTGAGACTAAGATTGTTCTCCGCTACGCTATCAGAAGTCCCAATGGAATTTCTTTCACATTCGGCAGCGACAGCATAGGTATATAGAGTCGTGTTGGCAAGGGGATGGAAAGTGTAGAACGTGTCGGTGATTCCCCGCACGGTGTCGTCGCCGAGGACGGCAGTGAAGCTGTGATTATTCTCCGCTGCGCTATCGGAAGCTCCACTGGAGCTTCCTTCACCCTCAGGGCTCCACACAAGTGTCACCGAGGTGTCTGTGCTGGAGGCTCTGAGGTGCGATATGGGGTAGCACGGATGGTCGGTAAGCACAATATCGTCAAGCAGCTGCTCGTGAGCGTAGTTGGATCGTTGACTGCGAATGGCAATATAGTTGCCTGTGCCGCTATAGTTGGCAAAGCTGACTGTGTAGAGGGCGGCAGCGTATGTGGCCGTGATGGTGTCGACCGGTACAAAGTTTGCGGTGTCGCCGTCGTGATCCATCACGCCGATGATATATGAGCCTCTCGATTCGTTGCTGCCCATAGTTCGGGCGTAGAACATCAGGTATAGGTCGCGGGTATTGTAAACGCTCTTGTCTACCGGAGGCAGCACAACGTATAAGTTTTTGTATTCGGTGGTCAACTCCCAATACATACTGTTGTTGCCGTGAATGCCGCTTGTGCCCGTATTTTTAATGTATGGGCGACCGTTGTAACTATTGTTGGAGGGAAGGTTGTTGACTCGCCTCCAGCAGTTGGGGAAGGCCTCGACGTAGGAAGTTGTGTGCAACTCATAGTGAGGCGTATTCTCGAAGTCATTGATGAGTGGGAGATTGCTGAGAAGATAGCAAGGGGTATGGAACGACGATGACCAATAGCTGCTGGTGTCACCATCGCTGCAGATGGCACGGATGCTGACAGTATATACCGTGTCGCCTTCAAGTCCGTGAATATTAAAAACGGTGTCGGTGATATAATAAATGCTGTCGCCTATCGAGAGCTCCCACATCGGCTCGCTGCCGCCCCTTGTCCAGTAGACGGTGGCGCTGTCGGTGGTGACGTCGCGGAACCGGATATTGCCCACACGGCGGCACATCGGCTCGTAGCTGATGGTGATGTCGTCGATGGTGGCAGTCCAATCGGCCAACGAGGGACGGTTGGCCCGGATAGCGATGTATTGCCCGTCGCCATTGTAGTTCTCGAACGAGACTTCATACCTGTCCCATACGCGAACGGCGGGGTCGATAAAGACGGAGTCGACCGTCTGGAAGGTATTGATGTCGTTTGGATTGGTCATCACGCCCACAATGAGTACCGGGTCGTCATTGCGGGTCGACGACCTCGCCCAGAAGTTGAGATACAATGCGTTGATTGGGTCCATATTGACATCCACCGGGGGCAGGACGATGGCCTGGTAGTTGCAGAAATGGGTGGCTACGGAGACACCGAAGCCAAGTCCCCGGTTACCAGTGTGGGCGCCGGATGAGATGACGGGGTGGGCGTGTTGGAAGGAGACGTCGTTGAGATGGTGCCAGCAATGTATGTTGGCAGGCACTGAGCCGCCGCCGACGGGCAGGCCTTCAAAACCGTAATGGAAGGGTATGCTGAGGGGGATGCAAGGGGTGGTGACGGCGACCGACGATGATACAAGTGTGTCGGTGCAGTTGGCCGTTACACGGTACTCATAGATAGACCCCGGTTCCAGGTCGCCAATAGAGAAAATGTACTCAGTGGCTGTGGTTTCGGTGGCGACATTAATCCACTCGCCCGTATCGGCGGGATTGGCGAGGCGATAGTCGACATTCCACGACTCCTCGTGATAGCCGGGTATCCACAAAAGCCTGACGACTCCTGTCACGCTCGTGTCGACAAGTGTGATTGGCGGAAGGCAGGTTGCCCACGCGGTGCAGAAGACATCTTGGCCGCCGGTAATGATGCGCGTGTTGCTGCGCTTATCGAGGTCAAAAGCACCCAACCCGTATGATACATAGTTATTAGGGCGGGTGGCCCATCTGGTCATAATACGATCAGGAGTGCTCTCCTGGCGGAAGGGGCGTGGCGAAGGGACAGCCACACCGCTGCTTCTGGTAATTGTCACACTCAGGTTGCTGGTGCCGTCGTATTCGAAGGTTCCCTGATTGAATGGGATGTAGTTCCAGCCTTCGGTGGTAAAACTAAGAGTGCCGCTAAAGACCAACTGCCCTGTGGTGAGGAGGTTTGGGTTGGTGACACCCG
>DBXH01000037.1:2938-15197 GCA_002309335.1 Bacteroidales bacterium UBA1217
TAGATTGCGCAGTTGCCGAGTTGGTATGGTTGATTATCGGCATAGTCGAATCCTATGCCAGTCAGCGTTGTCGGGCCTGTGACGGGTATCTCCGACGCCAGGAAAAGATGCTGCACTACAGAGAACGCGGCACCTGCGTAGACAGGATACATAGTGCTGGTCGCTGTTCCTGGGTTGCCCAACACAATGGTGTCGACTACCCTGGCGATGGTATCCCAGCTGATGCAAGGCAGTTCTTGGGTCCTGAATACAATAGCGTCTGCTTCGCCATTCAAACCGTTGCATTCGGCCGCGACGGAGACCCAATAAGAGCTGTCGGCGGCAAGGCCGGTAATCAGCAACTCTGGCTCGTAGGTGACGACGGTGGTGAGCGCCGAGTCTTCGACATTGCGGTAGTTGACCACAAAACTTGTGGGAGTGCCAAATTCGGTGTTGAAATTCCACGTGAGGCGGGCTGCGGAGGCTGTGGTTAGTGCGTTTATCTCGGCGATTGGCGGGCAGAGGTTGGGTATCTCCTCGAGGATGACGTCGTCGATAACAAACATATTGGACGACTCCGACTTGAAGGCGATATGGCCGTGAGGACCATCGTAATTGGCAAACCCTATCGTGAAACGTTCAAAGAGCATAGACCCGGAGACAGTGACGTTCCTTATCGGCACAAAGGTGCTGGTGTCTCTGGGGTTGCTCATTATGCCCACGGTGACATACGATACGCGTGGTGAGTTGTTGACGCGGAGGCTCTTTGTCCAGAACGACACCTGCAAAACGTTCAGCGGATAGGTAGACTCGTTGGTGAGCGGCATTATGGCGTATTGGCTCTTGCCTCCGAACAACATTGAGTTTGCGCCGCTGTGTACATACGACTGATCGCTATAGACAATGTACGCATTATCGGTATATACAATAGGGCCGCCGCTGACGTTTAAAGGGTAGCCGGTATTGTAGTATAGCCAGCAGGGAGGCAGATTGTTGACCCTCGAATAAAAGCCGTCGAATCCATTTACACCTTCAAAGCCCTCTGTCAGAGGCAGTATGTCTATGGGAGCGCATAGTGTATGGAACCGCACAGGATAGGAGGCGTCGCTCAAACCATCTCCACAGTCGGCTTCCACCATCAGTTCGTAGTCGGTGTCGGGGTTGAGGCTGTCAATGGTTATGCTGTTGCCGTAAATATAATGTGGAGTGAAAGTGCTGATGTCAGCCCCTGGTGTGCCGACAAAGACAAGGCTGCTGTCGGCACCGGCCACGCCATCCCATTCGGCAGATACTGTGTTGTGAGTTATATGGGTCACCCTGACGTACTGCGGCGTCGGACAGGGGTTAGCCACCTTGAGGACGACATTGTCAACGATGAAACTGTTGTAAACCGACGATGGCAAACTGTCGGGCAACTGCGGGGCGAGGAAGGTGATGTATTTGCCGCTGCCTGTATAGTTTTCAAACCTCACGGCGACGGGATGTATGGAGTTGAGTGCCTCATTGCTGACATCTATGGTGTCGACGGGGACGAATGTCTGTAAACCAGATTGTTCGAAGGCCAGGATGTCGGAAACGACGCCCACGACGAGATGGCTTATAGTGTTTGTCTGGGTGCTGCGAATGATAAGGAAGTCAAGTTCCAGGTTCTCGACCTGCACGTAGTCGTCGACCCGCTGCAGGGCGGCCCACTCGTAGGCTGTGCTCGAGGAACCCATACTCAGACCCACGGTGTCGTTGTCGACTACGCAATTTGCTGGATATGGGTAGTTGACATCCGGTCGCGAGTCGCCTTTGTGCCAGCAGGGGCTTATATCATAAACTTGGTAGCCATACCTGTATGCCTCAAAGTCCTCTGAGTAAGGCAGGTCCCCATAGGTCAGCGGACGGCATTCGGTCCGAATGCTGCCTCTCAACCAAGGACTTAAAGTTCCTACACATTCGGTGGCCACAGCATATTCGTACACGTTGCTGTCTGTAAGACCCATAAAAGTATAGAAAGTGTCGGTGACACCGGTGATGGTGTCGCTGCCAAGTATGACGGTGAAACTATTGCCGCCGTTGCTCTCCCAAGTCATTGTCACCACGTCGTGTGTGGCGGTAGCGCTCAGGTTGGCTGGAGGTTCGCACCATTGGTCTGTCAGGTAGACATCATCAAGCATTGCACTAAATGTCGATGGCACACGTGGACAGCGGATGGCGATATATTTGCCCGAACCGGTATAGTTGGCGAAACTGACCGAATATAGTGTGGCTGTGTTGGTCAGATAGACGGTATCGACAGGAACGAAAGTCGATGTGTCGCTGTATTGTTCCATCACACCGACGATAAACATCGGGAATGGAGCCGAAAGACGTGAACTTTTGGCGTAGAACGAGAGATGTAGGTTGGATATGGAGTTGTATACGTTCGAGTCGACAGGTGGCAGCACGGCATACTCATTGTTTGCGTAGCCGTAATGCTGAAAACTCATACTCTTGTTGCCATTAATAACATTCTCTCTCTCGTTGGTAATATATGGGTAATAGGCGCTTGTCGTACCATCGTTGATACGCGTCCAGCATCCAGGGAAAGCATTCCACATCGACGTCCCGCCTATCGAGTAATGGGGTTCATTCTCAAAATCGTTGAAATATGGAAGAGCTGTGATTTCGCAACCGTCCTGCGCCCGCGTCAGAAACGGCGTCAGAAGTGCAGCAAGAAGTAATAATCTTTGTATATGCTTTTTCATACTCTCTTACATTTATATTGAATTATCACAAAATACTATATATCAATATATTATAGGGGGGGGGTATTTCATTGTCCATATTTCGATTTGCAAATATACGAACAATATTTTAATTGTTCGTCCCTAATACATAATTTTACAAGCAATTTTCTCTACCTGTCGTTGATCATATTAATGATGCGGCCGCCGTTGAGGTCTACATTCTTGTAGTTGACACGGAATGGTTCTTTTGTTTTGAAGCGGTGCTTGGTGAAATAGAGGTCGCAGCGTTCGGGCTTGCCTTTGCGGAAAACTCGCAAACCATTGATTTCTATATGCTGCATATAGTCGACGGGCTTCTTGCACTCTGAGAGCGTACCTGTAGGCTCAATAATTTCAAGTTTTCGTGTCAGGAAAGGCAGATTGACCGTCAAATTCTCAACATACACATTTGGCCAACAACGCGGAGCAAGCTCGGGACGCGGGTTGGGTTCGGTGGATAGCAACATCACATTGACTAAAGCGTGATGACGCATCGTGATGTCGAAAATGCAATTACGAATTTTGATATCGAACGGAGTATAAGCGTTATACGACGAGCGGATGCGGACAGGTATACAATCAATAAAATAGCAACTGTCGAAAATGACCTCTCCATACATCGACGAGAACTGCGTCTGCTTGTTGCGGAAGGTGCAATTTACAAGGTAAGCATCACGCCCATAACAATGTATATCAAAGCGGTTTACATCACACTCGCGTAAGGTTGTTTTGCTGACATTGTTGCTACCAAACACACCCCAGGCTGCATCGGCCTTGAAGCGGATAAAGGTTGTATTCCACACATTATGCATACTAATTGCATAACCGTAACCACCCGGGTATGAGTAGGTCGAATCAATCGTTACATCCTGAATGATGCAGTTGGCTGAGTTGCCAATCGAGATGGCTCCATCGGCATTGAATTTGGTTTTGGGCGTTGTAATATGGACGTTGCGGATGGTGACATTGTTCTGGTTGGAAATGTTGAAGCAATAGGTTTTGTGCTTCTCGTTGCGCCCGCGGTGTATGGAGACATTCTGAATTGTTTTTGGCTCCGTTGTGACCGGTACATAAGAGTATTTTGGTTTTGCTACAGGATTGGTGTAAGTCGTTACAGGCAGATTAAGACTATGACCGTCTCGCACATAGATAAGATCGGCACGATATGAGCTGTAGTTGTACCCTTCACGAAATGTCCATGGTTCCTTATCGTTGACAATAAGCAGATAGTTGCCCGACTGGAATTCAGGTATCGAACGAAAGTCGCCACTGTCAAGCAAACTGGCATCGAGTGCAATCTCCTTTGCCGGTTGGTCTCCGCCTAGCACAAAGAGTGTGATATCCTTCTCCGAGTCGTTACGTACATTAATGACAACACCGGCAAAATCAGTGTTGTACGTGAGCGGCATCGACTTTGCGTCGTCAGGAATCTCGAGGTTGATGGTGTCGATGCCTGCATAGGAGACAGGCCTGTGGTAGTCGAAAGCCTCTTTATGACAAGCATAAAGGACTTCATAACGCTCCTTGCCATCTTTGGCTTCACGCAAGCCAAAGGTTAACGGATTGAACGGCTCGTTATTGACCGATGAATGTCCTTGCAGACGCTCTGGCTGCTGGGCAAAGCCCAGCGCACAGAACGACATAAGGATAAGAAATAACAGTTTTTTCATAGGATTTGTTTTTCAGGTTTTGGTGTTAACTAGTTCTTTCTGACAATTATCTTGGCGGGTTTGCCATCAATAATCTCGATTGTCTGAGCGTCGGCGTCATTGACATCAGCCACAAGTTCCAGATGTTCTGTGAGCGTCTCGCTGCAGATATAATCAATATGCCGCTTAACAGCATTGTCCCATTCGCCGCTTTCCAGTGTGACATTGATGCGGTCGGTGACATCGAATCCCTCCTTGCGGATGTTCTGGATACGATTGACCAACTCACGTGCTATGCCTTCGTCAATGAGTTCATCTGTAAGCGTAATATCAAGTGCCACAGTAAGATTACCCTCATTAGCAACAACCCAGCCGGGAATATCCTGAGTAGCAATCTCTACATCACTGAGCAGCAATTCAACAGGCTGACCATCGATGGTGAGGTTGCAGCTGCCGGCAGCTTCGAGAGCGTTTATCTGCTCCTGCGAGAATGCCGTCACAGTAGCGGCAATTGATTTCATTATCTTGCCGTAACGTGGACCCAAAGTCTTAAAATTAGGTTTAATGCTCTTCACCAGCAGGTTATTATCGGCTGCAAGGAATTCCACATCTTTAATATTAAGTTCGCTGCAAATCAAACCTTTGACACGCTCAACTTGCTGACGGAAGTTGTCGTCGTGAACAGGAAGAACAATCTTTGCCAATGGTTGACGCACACGGAGGTTGCTCTTCTTGCGGAGTGAAAGACCCATCGAACATATCTTTTGAGCCAACTGGGTGCGTTCCTCGAGCGACTTGACAATCAGTTCCTCATTTACCTTCGGGAAGGATGCGTGATGAACCGACTCAGCAGTCTCGCGATGAGTGACCGCATTGAGGTCCTGATAGAGACGCTCGCTGAAGAACGGTGCTATCGGCGACATCAATCTTGCCAGCGTTTCAAGACAAGTGTAAAGTGTCTGATAAGCAGAAATTTTATCATCCGAGTAATCACCCTTCCAGAAACGACGGCGGCTCAGACGCACATACCAGTTGCTGAGGTAAGCATCGACAAACTCGGCAATTGCGCGTCCGGCACGGGTCGGCTCATAGTCGCCGTATGCCTCGTCGACTGTCTTTATCAACGTGTTGAGTTCGCTGAGAATCCAACGGTCGATTTCTGGACGGCGATCTGCAGGAAGATCGGCTTCTTTGTATTCAAAGTTGTCAAGGTTGGCATAAAGAGCGAAGAAACTATATGTGTTGAAAAGTGTGCCGAAGAGTTTGCGGCGGACCTCGTCAACACCCTCAGCGTCAAACTTAAGGTTATCCCAAGGCTGCGAGTTGGTAATCATATACCAGCGCGTTGCATCAGGCCCGTATTTCTTCAATGTCTCGAACGGATCTACACCGTTGCCGAGACGTTTCGACATCTTGTTTCCGTTCTTATCGAGCACCAGACCATTGGAAATGACATTTTTAAAAGCAACGCTGTCGAAGCACATAGTGGCGATAGCGTGAAGCGTGTAGAACCAGCCGCGTGTCTGGTNNCTCGGCGATGAAGTCGGCCGGGAACTGGTCCTTGCGTAACTCCTCACCCATATAGTGAATCTGGGCGTAAGGCATAGCTCCGCTGTCAAACCAGACGTCAATCAGGTCTGGTTCGCGATGCATCGGCTTGCCGCTTGACGAAACCAGTATTACATTGTCGATATAAGGACGATGAAGGTCGAAAACCTTAGTATCGTCGCTTGCATAGGGATTATCTTTCATCAGGCCTGCAGCAACGGATTTCTCAATCTCCTCGCGCAACTGTTTGATACTGCCAATGCATATCTCCTCTTTGCCATCCTCAGTGCGCCATATTGGGAGCGGCGTACCCCAATAGCGGCTGCGACTCAGATTCCAGTCGACGATGTTCTCAAGCCAGTTGCCGAAACGACCCGTACCTGTTGCCTCCGGTTTCCAGTTGATGGTCTTGTTGAGTTCAATCATACGATCCTTAAGGGCTGTGGTGCGAATGAACCAACTGTCGAGGGGATAGTATAACACAGGTTTGTCGGTACGCCAGCAATGGGGGTAGCTGTGAGTGTGTTTCTCACTCTTGAAGAGTTTGCCCTCGCCTTTAAGCATAATGACAATCTCCACATCAAGGCTCATATCCTTCTCCGTCTTTGTCGGATCGAAGGCGTTCTTGACAAACTTGCCGGCATACTGACCGTAAAGTTCAACATTTACGTTATCCTTAACCCATTCGGGATCAAGATCCTCGATAGGGGCGAAACGGCCCTGACGGTCAACCATAGGCATCTGCTTGCCGTCGCGGTCGTATAGCAACAGGTCAGCGATGCCTGCTTTCTTTGCAACACGGGCGTCGTCGGCACCGAAAGTAGGTGCGATATGGACAATACCCGTACCATCCTCTGTGGTGACATAGTCGCCCAGAATGATACGGAATGCCTCGGTGTCGTTGGCTGTACGGTGAGTTTGAGCGGCACTGTCTACAACAGTCGGCTTAACCCAAGGAATCAGCTGCTCGTAGTACAGTCCTTCAAGAGCCGTACCCTTGCACTCGCCGACAATCTTATATTTGGGTTCTTCGTCCTTCTTGGTTGGAAACATACTATCCACCAATGGCTTAGCCATAATTATGCGGACGGGGACGTCCGCGTTCCCAGGATGCATCGTTTCCAAAAGCACATAGTCGATATTCGGGCCCACACAGAGAGCCGTGTTGCTCGGCAGTGTCCAAGGCGTTGTCGTCCAAGCAATAGCGTAGGTTGGCATATCGCTAAGGTCCTTAAAGTCCTTAAGGTCTTTGATGTCCTTAATCTTAAACATCGCCACACAAGTAGTGTCCTTCACATCGCGGTAGCAGCCGGGCAGGTTAAGCTCGTGGCTCGACAAACCCGTACCTGCGGCAGGGCTGAAGGGCTGTATGGTGTAGCCTTTATAAAGCAGGCCCTTGTCATAGAGCTTCTTAAGCAGAAACCAAAGAGTCTCGATATACTCGTTCTCGAAGGTGATATATGGGTTCTTAAGGTCGACCCAGTAGCCCATCTGCTTGGTCAGTTCATCCCACAAATCCTTGTACTTCAACACCTCCGTACGGCAGGCGTGGTTATAATCATCCACACTTATTTTCTTTCCGATATCCTCTTTGGTGATACCCAGATTCTTCTCCACTCCGAGCTCGACGGGCAAACCGTGAGTGTCCCATCCTGCCTTGCGGTCAACGTGATAGCCCTTCTGAGCTTTGTAGCGGCAGAAGACGTCCTTGATGGTACGAGCCATAACGTGGTGAATGCCAGGCTTGCCGTTGGCCGACGGAGGACCGTCGTAGAATACAAATGCGGGATGTCCTTCGGACAACTGCTGTCCTTTCTCAAAAGTCTCGTTTTCCTCCCACCAGCGGCGGATTTCTTCGCCAATCTGGGTCAAATTAAGCTGCTTATACTCGTTATATTTCATATCTTATTATATATTATTTACATAATCAAGCAGTTGCACACTTTTCCAAGAATGCAACGAAATTACAAAAATAAGAAAAAAAATTGAAATAGCACTATTACTCACAACAAACGCCACACTTTTTGTAAAACAAAAAAACAAGAAAAGGAGGATTATTTTTTTAACTTAAAAAGAATAAAGGCGACTTCTTTTCGTTATAAGGATAACTTTTAAAGGGGGTTTCTTAGTATGAATTTTTTTGTTCAATGAGGCATCTGTTTCCGAACCATCGGCATATAAAAAGGCGACATCTGCGCGATGCGGCATTCGGGTGTCCTACTACCGCAAGCGCCTACATTGTCTGGCTGCTAGCGTTTGCCACCCTTTGGTTAGTGATTCTACGCGGAGTCGAAGAGGACGATCCACAACGTTGGGTTAATAACCTTGTGGAGACTGGCAATTACGCCATTGCGCAACTTGAGTCCTACCGCAGCGAGAACGGCGGCAAAGTGCCGGAAAGCCTGGAATGCTTTGGTTTCAGCAGCGGAGGCTACAACAACACCTACTTCATACAGCTGCCCAGACACGGCTACAGATACAGCATAGAATACGTCAAGATTGACGACACCTCGTACTATATTGGCTTCAATCTTCCCCACACTGGCAAGGGACAGTATCTTTCCACTACAAAGAGGTGGCGCATCGCTGAGTTTGAACAAGAATACTACAAGCGGCCATATCTATATGAAGGAGAGGATATTTCGCCAGTATTCCTCTACGAATACAAGTTAGAAGACTATCTGGACACCATCAAGCTACAACTGGAGTCGCTTGTTGACAGCAAGGCTGGCAAGCAGCAGTATATGCTGGTATTTTTAGGCAAATACGACACCGTCAGCACACCCTTTACAATGGATTTCAAATACAACGCCGATAGCATATGTACCGTCGCTTACAATCTTGTCCTTCAAACCTATGACCCGATGCTTTACCCCGATGCCGACCTCTTCACCGAAGCCGAAGGCTACTGCTTCCTGAACGCCCACGTCTGTTATATTGTCGACAAGACTTGGTTCGCCCACCGCTTTATTTTCAAACGCACCGACAACGGGCGAATCTTCACGCTGCCCGACAACCGCGGATGCATCGGCGGCGAGCGCTACTGGTACCTCGACCTTGACGGCACCCACGGTGCCAAGATGGAGCTGAAAGGCGTTTACGCCGAGGAGTAAGTTAGATTATCAGTTTTGCTCCGACAAAGAAGGTGCGGGGACGCACTGGACCATAAATGTAAGAGGCGTCACGTTCGGGACCGCTGTCGAAGTCGCGCTGGTAGCTGTCAAAGATATTCTGCACGCCTGCATTGATTTCCAACGCCGTGCGTTTACCCAATGGTATGCTGTAAGAAGCCTTAAATGTAAGGTCGAAGAATGACGGAGTGGTGACTTGCTCAACATCGATTGCTGCCGAGTGCTTGCTTTCGGACGCGATAGAATGATAGACAAGCATCGGACCTGTAAAGGTGCCACTTGCCATCAGTTGCAGACGCTCAATCGGCGTATAGGTTGCATTCAGATAGCCATATACATTTGGCACACGCTCCATACGCTGCTCAAACTTGCCTTCGCTCCACTCCTGCCCTTCTCCTGTATAACAACTACTTTGCCAAGTGCCGCCCAGCTGCAATTGTAGCTTCTCAGCAGGCGTCAGACGCATCTCAAAGTTGAACCCTTTCACCTCGGCGCCATCCTCGTTGCGACGCTCGTAGATTAGGTAGCCTGCAGTGGTGTCGTCGAACAAAAGTTCGTTGACAAAGGCATCGTTGATGCGAGTGTAGAAACCTTCGATTAGTATGTCGCCCTCAATCTTGCCGATATGGAAGCAGAAATCACCCGAGGCGTTGAGCGAATGCGAGCGTTCCTCGCGCAGGTCGTTGGCATTGGTGAGTTTGAACAACTCGCCATTGACGGCACCGACGTGCAAATCCTCGTTGTACACTTGTGGCGCGCGAAAGCCAGACGAATAGCCGGCACGCAGCACAACGTGATGACTCGGAGCATAACGCAGGTTGACACGGGGGCTAAGAACAGGATTGTCAAGCATCGAATGTTGGTCGGCACGTAAACCTAGAAGGATGTTCCAGTTGTCATTCTTCCACTCGTTCTGTAGATATGCACTCACAATGGAGATGCCCTGTTGCAACGTGTCTACATCTGCTAGATTTCGGTCGGTAAGGAAGTCAAAAGTATGTTCAACGCCAGCAGTCAACTCAGAAGGCATAAAGAGAAACCTCTGGAAATGACGGCTGTACTGCATACCCTCATTCATAGTCAGGTCGGTGGTATAGCCATAAGAGTTACCAAAGGGGTCGCCATCGTCGCGCTCACCATAATAGCTCTGGCGGTCAACATATTGAGTTGATGCAAATACCGATGCGTGACTCTGTCCATCGGCCGAGAACCAGTCCCATTTGACGTTGCCGCAATGGATGTCGTGCTCACCGCCTTCACTTATGTGTGCCTGGTTTGATGGTAGGTCAAAGCGGTCGCCGCCACGACGGAAATCATTGATATTATGATATTCTACATTAAGTTTAGAGTAATCGCCCGTGCGCAGATAGCCGCGAAAGCCCACCATTCGAGCCTTGAGAAGACCCAGCTCGGAATAGCCGTCACCGTCGCGGTCGTAAGGGTTACGCTGACGGTTGTGACCATAAATGTAAAGACCTGCTTTGCGGTTGTCGCTTACAACAGACGCATTGAACGAGTTGCTCCAATCTACACTATTGCCTCCCACAAGGTTGGTTACGTTTGACACCGACGCCGTGTTGCGCACCGGTTCCCTGGTGATTACGTTGATAACGCCAGCAATGGCGTTGCTGCCGTAGAGTGCAGAGCCTCCGCCGCGCATCACCTCTATCTGGTCTATCATAGCCGTTGGCAGCTGCTCGAGCATATAGACACTGGCCAGAGCGTTGTTCACCGGCCTGCTGTCGATAAGCACCTGCGAATAGGCACCGCCCAAACCGTTGAGACGCACATCGAAAGCACCGCAGTTCTGGCAGGTGTTCTCTATGCAGACACCCGTCTGTTGCCGCAAGCCTTCTGCCAGATTTACCGAACCGGTGGCGTCCAAATCACGGCTGCTGACAACGCCCACCACCGAGGGTGACTCCATACGTGATATTGCGTGCTGCGTTGCGGTGACCACCACCTGCCCAAGAGCGATAACATCGGGTTCTATCTCTATGTTCAGTTCCAGCGTCTTGTTTTTCTCAAGACTTACAGGCAGTTCCTTCATCTTATATCCAACACCACGCACAAGAAGAACATACTCACCCACAGGGCAGTTGGCGATATGGAAGTGACCCGACTCATCGGTTACAGCACCAATGGTGGTGCCTTTAAGCGAGACATTGATATACGACACGTGCTCAAGCGTCTTGGCGTTAACCACGTGACCAAGAATGTTGGCATCTGTTTTCTGCTGCGCAAAAAGGGCAACAGGCAAAAATAACGATATTATCAAAAAGAGTTTTTTCATCGATTACAATAACTTTATAATTAACACAATACACCAAATGTCATCGCTATGACATTTAGCAATTAAACTTACTTACCGTGCGCCTGCACAGTCCAGAGAAATAAAAGTTATTGCAAAGGAGGCGCCCTGAAACTGGGCAGCGCAAAAGACACGGCTGCCACTCTGCTGTTGTAGACATCGGCTACACTTGTCACCGAAGGCTGTCCGACGGGCAACGACAATGAATGTGACGCATAATAGGACGACGATGTCAACTGACAGTATACACAGTCGTGAGCCATCACCGCAGTCTCAGCAAGATGCGCCTTGTGGTGGATATGGTGCGCACAGTCGGGGCATTCGGTAGCCTCGCTATGCTGGTCGGTGTGGGTGTGGAACGACAACGCCACCAGCAACGGCATATATGCCGCCAGCAATACGTATGGTGCTATGTTGCGAATTGTTCTCATCGGTCGTATAACGCAAACCGACTTCAATTATTATATATCGAACATTCTTTAATCTAAAAACAAGCAGAAAGGGTGCCTCATAGGACACCCTTCCCGAATAATATTGAAGAAAGTATTTTTTTACACGTTCACTGATTTCCTCTGAGGAACAATCCGCAAAAAGCAACAACACTAATAAAGGTAGTGTATCGTTTAATCTTCATTATGTGTTTTTTATTCTATTTTGAATATATTTATTATTTTCTTTTTGCGCGTTCGCGCTCACGTTTCAAAGCCTCTCTGGTGCGTTCTATTTCGCGCTTAAGGCTCTCAATACGACGGTCGTGGCTGGCCGCGTGGTCAATCTTCTGCTTGCGGTAGCTGGCCTTGCTGCTCGGCGAACTGGCATTCTTAACGTATGCAGCATAGCGCTCATTGTCTTTTTTCTTTGCTTCGCGCTCTTTGGCGACATCGGCCC